>CAYUVV010000001.1:0-257657 GCA_964448295.1 uncultured Candidatus Saccharibacteria bacterium | reverse complement strand
AGCGGCGCATCCTTACGAAGTGGTTAAATATTCAATGGATCGGGCAGTGGAGCGAATTAGCTCTTTAATAGCCGCGACGAGTACCGCCACCACCACTTTGGCAGTGCGGGGCCGTCTTCGTCCTTGGTTGCAGGATTTTGATCTCGGGGCCGACTACAACGCCGACCTTGTTCAAGCGCAAATTAAAGCCGTCTATGATGCTGGTTTAACAAGTTGGATGCTCTGGGATCCCAGTAACCGTTATACCGCTGAGGCCTTGTTGCCGGCCTTTTGACCCCCTCCGATCTTTAGAGTAAGATGGCGGCGTTATGATCTGGCGTCAATCGGCTCTGTTGGGAAAAACCTTTCGCGAAGCGCCGAAAGATGAGGTTTCCAAAAACGCCCGGCTCCTGATTCAAGCCGGTTTTATCCACAAAGAGGCCGCCGGTGTTTATAACTGGTTGCCGCTTGGTCGTCTGGTGCTCGAGCGTTTGACGCAACTTATCCGGCGAGAGCTTACTGCCTCGGGGGCGGTCGAGATGGCTTTATCTGCTCTTCAGCCGTCGGCGAATTGGCAGGCGAGTGGCCGTTGGGATTTGCCGGTGTGGTATAAGTTGGCTAACGCCAAGTCCGATTTGGGTTTAGCTTGGACGCATGAAGAACCGTTAACCGCCCTGCTTCGCGATTTTGTTTCGTCTTATCAAGATTTGCCCTTGGCGGCGCACCAATTCCAAACGAAGTTTCGGCACGAAGAGCGGGCGAAAAGCGGTCTCCTCCGCGGGCGTGAATTTTTGATGAATGACCTTTATTATTTTACGTCCGAGGAGCCAGACCTCGATCGTTTTTACAAGGTGATCATCGCGGCTTATCGGCGAATTTTTGAACAAATCGGTTTGGGCGACCGGACTTTTTTGACGATTGCGAACGGAGGTGAGTTTAGTCCTTGGAGTCACGAGTTTCAGACGTTGACCGCGGCCGGCGAAGACACGATTTATCTTGACCGCAACCAACTATTGGCGATTAATAAGGAAGTCTATAACCAAAAAACCTTGGCGGAATGGAATTTGCGCTCGGAAGAGTTAGAAGCGCACAAGACAATCGAGGTCGCTAATATTTTTAAATTAGGAACTCGATTTTCGACCGCCCTCGGACTGAATTATCGTTCGTCGGACGGGGTTTCGCGGCCGGTTTTGATGGGTTCTTTTGGGATCGGCGTTTCGCGCTTGGTCGGCACCCTAGTGGAGGTTTTAGGCGGAGAAAAAACAATGCTTTGGCCGGCGCCGGTGGCGCCGGCTCTCGCGCATTTAATTGTGCTTGAACCGCGCCGACCAGCTGTGCGGGCGGCGGCTAACACCCTACTTAAACAGTTAGAAAATGCCGGATCGGATGTTTTATATGACGAACGCGACTTAAACGCTGGGGAAAAGTTTGCTGATGCTGATTTAATTGGTTTACCCCACCGCTTTGTTTTAAGCCCGCGTCAGGTTGAGGCCGCCCAAATCGAATGGCAAAACCGTCTTGCCGGAGAGACATCGAAGATTCCGATTGGTGCGGTGTTGGAAAAATTGCGGACGTGCCATGTTTGATCGTTTGTTCCGCCTCTTTTCTCACGATGTCGGCATCGATCTCGGCACGGCCAACATTCTGGTTTATGTTAAAGGCCACGGTATCGCGGTGAGCGAGCCAGCTATCGTCGCGTTGAATGATAAAACGGGGCGATTGGTGGCGATTGGAGAAGACGCCAAACAAATGCTTGGTCGAACGCCGGCCCACATTACCATCGTCCGCCCTCTTATTGACGGCGTGATCTCCAATTTTGAGGTGACGGAGGAGATTCTCTCACATTTTTTACGTCGGGTCTCGCGTTTGCCGCCGCGCAAATTTTTTCGTCCACGAGTGGTGATTGGCGTGCCCACCGGAATTACCAATGTGGAAGCGCGAGCCGTCCGTGATGCGGCCCGCAACGCCGGTGCCCGCGAGGTTTACATTGTTGAAGAACCGATGGCTGCGGCGGTCGGCATCAAATTGCCGACGGATGATCCGGTGGGTAATTTAATTGTAGATTTGGGTGGCGGGACGGCCGATATCGCGGTTATTTCTCTTGGCGGAATTGTCCGATCTAAAAATTTGCGATTGGGAGGGGACAAGCTTGACCGAGATATCGTTTCTTATATTCGCGATGAATTCAAAATTTTGATTGGTGAAAAAACCGCGGAAGAAATTAAGCTGACGATTAGCGCCGTGGGGCAAGATAATCCACCACTCGAAGCCGTAATTCGGGGCCGCGATTTGGTAACCGGTTTGCCGAAAGAAATGGTGGTTACGGATTCTGATATTCGGGAAGCGATCGGGAAATCCCTGTCTGCTCTAATTGAGGCGGTGAAAGAGGTTTTAGAAACTACGCCGCCAGAGGTTGTGGCTGACGTAATGCGCCGCGGTTTGGTTTTGGTGGGCGGTGGCTCGCTTTTGCGCGGTTTGCCGGAATTGCTCGAGCATGAATTGCGAATTCCGGTGCGCGTGGCCGATGATCCGTTGACGGCGGTGGTGCGGGGGACGGGCGTTATTCTTGAAGATTTGGAGCGCTTCCGCGACATTCTTACTAGTGATAAAGATGAAGTATTATCGCGATAGTTGGAAGGATCGGGCGGTATTTGGTCGGCATCAGCCGCTCTGGCGGCGTTGGCGGTGGGTGGCGGCTTTGATTGTGATCGCGGTATTTTTGCTGGTGGCCGCGGAAGCTTTTTTTCGAGTCGTGGAATGGGGAGCGGTTGGGGTTGGGGGTTTGGCTTGGCGAGCGGAGGTGACGTGGTTGCGACCGTTCGGCGGTCTTTTCAATTTTTTCCAATCTCGTCAGGCGTTGATTACCGAAAATGAAGATCTGTCCCGGCAGTTGAGGGAAAAAGCGAGTCTGGTTTTAGAGAATGATTGGTTGCGTCAAGAAAATCGAATTTGGCGGGAATTGTTTGGTCGCGTCAGCTATGATGACCTGCCGCTGGTGGCCAAAGTGTTAACGCCATCCACTTTTTCGGCTGATACTTTACTGCTCGATTTGGGTTATGATCGTGGGCCGCACGCTCCGCTGCGTGGCGATCTCGTCACTTCGGGGGCGGTTTTGATCGGACAAATTGAAGCGGTGACGTCCCAGACGGCTAAGGTCAAATCTTTTTCGTGGCCAGGCGAAATTTTGCCTGTGACGATTGGTGGTTCTGGTTTGGTTGTGGAGGCCGTCGGTTTGGGTGGCGGTAGTTACGAGGTGATTTGGCCGAAAGGTTTACCGGTGCGCGAGGGGGAAGCGGTGTCGGCGACCGTTTTTGGGGAAAATTGGATTTTGGGTCAAGTGGCGGCAATTGAAGAAAACCCAAGTGATCCCGATCCAAAATTAATTGTTAAAAATCCGGTTAATCTTCGGCAACTTGATCGTGTCGAGATCTACGCTTTTTAAAATTCTTGGCGGTTTGGTTATCCTGCTAGCTGATGGGTTGTATTCCGTCTGGCAGCCGGCTACCCCCTGGCGTTCTTTTCGTTTTCTTGGTTTGTACCTACTTATCCTTTGGTTGGTTAGTTTAGCACGACGCTTTTTTTATCATTCATGAAGCGGCCTCGTTCTTTATTTTCGCCGATCGACCCAGATGAGATTTTTTTAGATGCTCACAATTTACCCGCGTTTGACACCCAGCAATTTGAGGGTCGTTTGGAAAAGCCGATTGCCCAGCCGGTTTTTTTGTTGGTTTGGGTGGGGTTGGCGGTGGTGACATTGATTTTTATCAGCCAGAGTTGGCGTTTGCAAATCGCGCACGGTGATTATTATCGGGTTTTAGGAGAAAACAACACCTTGCGCCATCAGGCTCTGTTGGCCGAGCGAGGAGCCATTTTTGATCGCCGGGGAGAGATTTTGGCTTGGACCGATGAGGGTGGTCGCCGCTACACCAATAATTCTGGCCTGGGACACCTTTTGGGTTATCTTTCTTATCCCACCGCGGACGAGGTGAGAGGGCGAGAACTTTTGCCAGAAGAATTGGTTGGCCGTGAGGGGGTTGAGTATTGGTTTGATAATTCACTCCGCGGGGAACGCGGCACCAAAATAGAAGAAGTGGGAGTGGGTGGGGCGATAATTACTGATCACATTTTGAAAACGCCACGGGCCGGTACCGATCTTACTTTAGCGGTTGATGCCGGAGCGCAAGTTGAATTTTTTAACGTGATTAAATCAACGGCCGAGGAACGTGGTTTTCAAGCAGGCGCCGGAGTGGTGATGGATGTTGTTTCGGGGGAGTTGGTGGTGCTGACGAGTTACCCGGAATATGAACCGAATATTTTGGTCGGCTCGCGAGAGACGGAAAAAATTCGCGCCCTGCTCACCGATCCAGCTAAACCATTTTTAAATCGCGCTCTGTTCGGACTTTATACGCCCGGTTCGATTATCAAGCCAATTATTGCCGCCGCCGCGCTCGCCGAAGGGGTGGTTACCCCCACCAAAGAATTTTTTAGTTCGGGCGAGCTCGTTGTGCCCAATCCTTATGTTCCGGATCGGCCGAGTGTTTTTCGCGATTGGCGATCGCACGGTTGGGTCAATTTAACAAAGGCCTTAGCGGTTTCTTCCAACGTTTATTTTTATATTGTCGGCGGAGGGTTTGGCAATGAACCTGGTTTGGGAATTAATCGGCTTGAACGTTATGCGCGCTTGTTCGGACTGGGGTCGCCAGTTAATGTTGGCGGGGAGCCAACCGCCTCTGGTTCGGTTCCGGGCGTGGCTTGGAAGAAACAAGTTTTTGGCGAAGATCCGTGGAGATTGGGGGATACCTATCACGCCTCGATTGGGCAGTTTGGCTTTCAAGTCACGCCTATTCAAATGGTAAGAGTGGCGGCGGCGATTGCGAGTGGTCGCCTGCTCGAGCCCGTCCTTGAGCGCGCGATGGATGAGGACGTGTTGGCTCAATCAACCGCTTTACCGATCGCCGACGCCGATTTGGTTACCGTGCGCGAAGGTTTATTTCGCTCGGTGCGTGAGGGAACAGCTGCCGCGCTCAATCATCCGGCAATAACGGTGGCGGCGAAAACCGGGACGGCGGAAGTCGGTTTAGATAAAAGCTCTGTTAACTCGTGGGTGATTGGGTTTTTCCCTGCGGATCGCCCTCGCTTTGCTTTTGCTTTAGTTCTCGAACGGGGTAATCCTAGCAATTTAGTCGGTGCGCCGTCGGCGATGCGTCAGTTTATCGATTGGATGGTTCTCAACCGGCCCGATTGGCTGGGTTGACCAAAACGGTGGTTGGGTTAAGATTGGACGCGATGGATAAAGAAAAAACTTATTTAAGTCGGGAGAAGTATGGAGAATTAGAGCAAGAATTGTATCAGCTGCGCAATGAACGGCGGCGGGAAATCGCTGACCGTTTGGATGCCGCTAAATCACTCGGTGATTTATCAGAAAATGCCGAATATCATGCCGCTCGCGAGGAACAGGCCGAAACCGAAGATCGCATCAATGAACTAGAAACGATCCTCCGTCAGGCCGAGGTGGTCGAGGGCGCGCGCGGTTCGCGGGTGATGATTGGTTCGCGGGTGACTGTGCGTAAACAGGGTCAGGCGTCCCCGTTGGTATTTGAATTGGTGGGCCAGGAAGAAGCCGATGCCAACAAAGGCAAAATCTCGCACCAATCTCCCTTAGGGCAAGCCCTGTTTGGCCATTCCGTAGGAGAGATTGTGGTCGTGCAGACGCCGCGGGGTGAAGTCAAATACCGGCTTGTGGCGGTAGATTAAATTTATGGCTTCGCTTGAAGAATTGCGAGCAGAACGTTTGAAGAAATTGGCGCGTTTGCGCGCCGCTGGGGTGGTGGCGTATCCGGTGGAGACGGGCAAGCGTCTTTCAATTAGCCAAGTGCTCGAGAGTTTTTCCGGCCGGCGTGTGAAGGATCGTCGGGCGGTGGTTGTGGTTGGTCGCATCAACGGCTGGCGGCCACAGGGTGGTGTGGCGTTTTTCGATCTGCGCGATGGTAGCGGGCAAATTCAAGTGGTCTTAAAAGAAGATGAGATCGGTCACGAATTATTTGATCTGTTTTGTCATAATCTCGATCGTGGGGACTGGGTGGCAGTGCGGGGCAGGCCATTTTTAACCGAACGGAAAGTCAAAAGTTTGAGCGCGATGAGTTGGCGGTTACTTGCCAAGAGCTTACGACCTCTGCCCACCGAGTGGTATGGGTTAAAAGACGTAGAAGAGCGTTATCGGCGGCGTTATTTGGATAGCGTACTTGAACCGGCAGTGGCCGAACGTTTTCGCTTGCGCGGCCGAGTGATGCTTGAATTGCGTACCGCTTTGGATGAAGCGGGTTATTTGGAGGTGGAAACGCCGATATTGCAACCGCAGGCTGGCGGGGCGACCGCTACTCCGTTTGTAACTCACCATTCCGCGCTCGATCAGGATTTCTTTTTACGTATTTCTCCCGAGCTGTATCTCAAACGTTTGCTCGTGGGAGGGTTTGAGCGGGTGTACGAATTAGGAAGAAGTTTTCGCAATGAGGGGATTGATGCTACTCATCAGCCGGAGTTTACTATGCTTGAGTTTTATGCCGCGTACAGTAACGCGCGTGAACAGATGAAATTTGTGGAAACGCTTTTGCGCCGGATTGTGAAGCGAACGCTGGGCCACTTGTCTTCTTCTTATCAGGGTCAGAAAATTAACTGGCGATCGGCCTTTAAACGTATAACGTATTTTGAATTATTACGCGCCGAGGCGGGGGTAGACAACGCGCTGCAGGTTGATATTGGTTGGTTGCAAGATCGCGCGCGGCAATTGGGCGCCGAGGTGCGGCCGGGCGATGGTCGGGAAAAAATCCTCGATTTGATTTATAAAAAAGCTTGCCGGCCGAAATTAATTGATCCAACCTTCATCACCGATTACCCCAAAAATTATTTGCCGCTCGCCAAACAGAAAGAAGATGAGCCGGAATTGGTCGACGCCTTTCAATTGGTGGTTAGTGGGCTCGAGCTAGTGAAAGCTTTTTCGGAGTTGAATGATCCGGAAGAGCAGGCGAGACGTTTTGCCGCCCAAGATGAACAAAGAGCGGGCGGTGATGCCGAGGCCCAATCGAATGATGCCGACTATGTAGAGGCGTTAGAGTACGGCCTGCCACCCTGTGGCGGGGTCGGCCTCGGACTCGACCGCCTGCTGATGCTTCTCGCCGACGTCGCGAACATCCGCGAGGTAATCTTTTTCCCCACACTACGGTCAAAACAGTAGCCAAACCAAATTGTTTTCGATTTTTGCAACCCGCCCCACCGGCGGGTTTCTGCTTGTGGATAACTAGGGTAGTGGCTAAGTGGGATAGAGTGGAATATAATATTAGTCAGGTGGGAGAAAGTGGAACAGATGTTGATCGGCGAATATCGTCACACCCTGGATAGCAAAAAACGCGTGGCTTTGCCGGCGGGATTTCGTCGGGCGCTCGGCAAGCAAGTGGTGATTACTCGCGGCTTGGATGTTTGTTTGTTTGTTTATCCGGCAAGTGCTTGGCGCCAAACGGCCGAAAAAATTTCCCGCTTATCTTTAGGTCAGGCCGATAGTCGACGTTTGAGTCGTTTTTTGCTCGCTGGTGCCGTGGAGACGGAGATCGACAGCCTCGGACGAGTGTTGATCCCAGATTATTTGAAGGACTTTGCTGGTCTCAAGACGCGAGTGGTGATTGCCGGCGTGAACGAACGATTGGAAATTTGGGATGAGCGCCGCTGGCGACAAGAGACCGATCGGATTGAGAAACAAGCCGATCTCGTAGCCGAAAAATTGGGTCAGGTTGGCGCTCTCTGACCAATGCCCCACGAGCCAGTTCTTTTAAACGAAGTCGTCGAACTGTTGAACCCGCAGCCGGGTGAGACGGTGCTTGATGCCACGATCAACCGTGGCGGCCACGCCCTTCCGCTGGCGCAACGAATTGGCAAGTCAGGCACCTTAATTGGTTTGGACGTTGACTCGGCGGCGATCAGCGCGGCGGGAAAGATCTTGGCCCATTGCCCTCTCGCGAAGCTTATCTTACGTGTTGGCAATTTCCGTCATCTGACCAAGATTTTCAATGAGGTAGGAGTGACTGCTGTTCATTGTGCTCTATTTGATCTCGGTTGGAGCGCCGAACAAATGGCTCAATCCGGACGTGGGTTTTCTTTCGATCGAGCCGAACCCCTCCTTATGACTTTGGGAGAGCCGGCGGCGGGGTCGCTGACGGCCGGCGAGATTGTGAATGAATGGTCAGAATCGAGCTTGATTGACGTCATTCGTGGTTACGGCGGTGAGCGGTTCGCGAAACGGATTGTTCAGGCGATCGTCGAGGCTCGGGCCACTACGCCGATTACCAGAGCTGATCAGTTGGCGCAAATTGTCAGAGACGCGGTGCCGGTTTGGTATCGTCATCGGCACCTTCATCCGGCCACGCGCACTTTTCAAGCGTTGCGCTTAGCGGTTAATGACGAATTGGGAGCGTTGCGGGAGGCCCTGCCGGCGGTGTGGCAATGTTTAGCCCCTGATGGACGATTGGCCGTCATCGCTTTCCACGAGCTTGAAGCGCGGATCGTTAAAAAATTCTTTTTAGAGCGGGTACGGGCTGGCGCGGGCCGTTTGTTGACTAAGCGCGCCATTGTTCCCGGGTTGGAAGAATTGTCACGCAACCCCCGGTCACGGAGCGCGACGTTACGCGTTATTTCTAAATTGTAATAAATAAATTTATGAAAACAAAAACTTTTTCTTATCAACGGAGTTCTTGGTCTTTGCTAGTGTTTGGTTTGCTTTTGGCCGCCGTGGTCGCCTGCCTCGTCCTTTACTTTTTGTTATTGGGTCAAGGGGTGTGGCAGGTGGTTAATAACGAGCGCCTGGGGCGCGAACGGACCGAGGCCCGGATTAAGGTGGCAGAGCTAGAAGCCAAGTATTTTCAAGGATTGGCCACTGTTAATCTGGCTTTGGCTAGCCGTCTCGGCTTTTCTGAAGCGGCCGAGCCGCGTTTTGTCTCACGTTACGAGCGGTTAACCAGCAATGCCGGCCGGAGCGAGAAGAGATAGTTCGCGTTGGCGTTTTTACTGCCTGGCGGCGGCGGTTATCTTACCAGCCGTCTTTTTCTGGTATCGCTTGTTTCAAATCCAAATTGTCGCTGGCGAAGCTTATCGCGCCAGGGCGGAAAGTCAATATATTTCGGTTTCCGGGACAAGACGAGGATCGATTTTTTTTCGCGATAAAAATGGAGAATTGGTTTCGGCGGCAATTAATCGGCCGGACGGGTCTGGCAAGCGGTTTTATCCCGGCGGGAGTTTGGCCGCTCACGCGCTCGGTTTTCTTGGTTGGATGGGCGACACTTATACCGGTTTGTATGGTTTAGAACGTTTTTATAATCACCTGCTAGTGTTGTCTCCCGGGCGGAGCGCTTCTCTCACCGCTCTACTTGATTTTTGGTTTGGGCAATCGGCTGGTACCCAGCCGTCAACAGGCGCTCATCCCAATCATACGACGAGCGATCTCGTCGTTACAATCGAGCCAACTGTTACTCGGCGCTTACAATCTATGGTGGAGGAATTGCAAACCAAATGGCAAGCCAAGGCCGTGGGGGGGTTGGTGGTTGAACCAAAAAGCGGATCAATCATCGGTTGGGGTGTGACTCCCACTTATAATCCCGGATCGAGTGTGGAAGATCTGAGTCTTCTTACTAATCCTCTGGTTGAACACGTGTATGAATTTGGTTCGATTTTCAAGCCATTAACTTTGGCCGCGGCATTGGATGCCGGAGTGATTAGTTCGGAGACTACATATTTTGACTCCGGTGAAATTACGATTGACGGTCAGACGATTCGCAATTACGATGGCCAATCACGCGGAATGGTTAATATGCAAACCGTTTTAAACCAATCACTGAATACAGGGGCGGTTTTTGCGGCGCAGGCTCTGGGAGCCGGCCGTTTCCGTGATTATTTGACCAAGTTTGGGGTGGGGGAGCGGACGGGTATTGACTTGCCGAACGAGTCCTCGGGTTTGACTAGTAACCTCGACTCCGGACTCGCGATCGAACACGCCACGGCCGCGTTCGGTCAAGGGATCGCTCTCACGCCGATCCAGATGGTGAGAGCTCTATCCGTGTTGGCTAATAATGGTGTGCGACCGAATCTCCATTTAGGTGAGGCGATTTTAGATTCGGGGCAAGAGAAAAAACTTATTAGTTTTTCGGCGAGTGAGCCGGTGATTAGTTCGGCAGCGGCGGCGACGATTACGCAGATGCTCGTTCGGACCGTTGACGAGGCGTTGGCTGGCGGCCAAGCTAAGTTGCCTCATTATCAGGTGGCCGCCAAAACTGGTACTGCCCAGATGCCAGCCACCGACGGGTCAGGCTATGACCCACGCCGTTATTTGCATTCTTTTTTCGATTATTTTCCGGCCAGCTCGCCTCGTTTTCTCGTATTCCTGTATTTGGTTGAGCCGCAGGGCGCCTCTTACGCTTCCGAAACCTTAACTGCCGCCGCCCTTGATTTAACTAAGTTTTTGCTTGATTATTACGATGTGCCGCCCGATCGCTAGGGTGTTTATTATGAAAAACTGGTTTAAAAAAACAGTAACGATTTGGCTCACACTCGCCGCCCGCACGGTCCTTCGTCGCTACCAACCGCGTCTTGTTGGCATCACCGGCAGTGTGGGAAAGACGACCACCAAGGAGATGGTGGCGCTTGTCTTGAGTGAGCGCTATACCGTGCGCGCGAGCGAGAAAAGTTATAACAGCGAGATCGGTTTGCCGCTCACCGTGCTCGGGTTGCCAAACGCTTGGTCGAGTGTCGGCGGTTGGTTGATAAATCTGATCCGTGCTTGGTGGCTAGCGTTGGGGCCGCGGCAGGTTTACCCCGCCGTTCTGGTTTTAGAAGTTGGTCTTGATCGGCCGGGCGATATTCAACGAGTGATAGCTTGGGCCAAGTTTTCTGCTGTGGTGTTTACTCGTCTACCCTCAACGCCGGTGCACGTCGAGTTTTTTGCTTCCGTGGCGGACTTGGTAGCGGAGAAACTGTTACTGGCGCAAGCGGTTTTGCCAAATGGCGCGGTGATTATCAACGCCGATGACCCGACGCAAACGCCGGAGCGGATATTAACACCAGCTGTTCCGATCAGCTACGGTTTTAGGATGGGCGCCGACTATCAAGTGGGGGAACCAACTTTTATCTGGTCGGAAGATAAGCCACCGGCCATGCGGGCGGAATTGCGCGCCGGATCGTTTGTGGCGCCGGTGATCGTCCCGGGACTCGTGGCCCGCGAGCAGTGGTCGCTCGTAGCCGCGGCATTTGCGGTCGCTGGGCGTTTTGCTGTGCCGCTGGAGGAAGTCGTTCAAGCTTTCAAACATTATTCCGGGCCGCCCGGACGCTTGAAGTTGTTGGCCGGAATCAAGCAATCACTCATCATTGATGACAGCTATAATTCTTCGCCTGCCGCCCTTGAAGCCGCGCTAGAGGCCATTAAAAGTTTACCCACTGGTCGACGACGAATTGCGGTGTTGGGCGACATGTTGGAGCTGGGCGAGTTTACCGCCGCCGCGCACGAGGCGGCTGGTGCGCAGGCGGCGCGAGCTTGTGATGTGATCGTTGGTGTAGGTTTGCGAGCAAAGTTTTTGCTCGAATCGGTCGCGGCGCGGCGCGTCAAACCGGAGAACATCCACCATTTTGTTGACGCTTCGGCGGCGGGGGAGTGGTTGCAAAACGAGATCCGGGCGGGCGATATAATTTTGGTTAAAGGTTCGCAGGCCACGCGTTTGGAAAAGGTGGTGGAAGAAATAATGGCCGAGCCTGATCGCGCCTCCGAGCTCCTCGTCCGCCAAGACGCAGAATGGAAGAAACGGTGAGATAATACTCCCCCCCTTATCAGCGACTGCGATCCCGTCCCGATTGGTGATCTAATCATAACATTCGCTCGAACCTTTTTCGAGCGATAAAACTGATCGTCGCCAGTCCTGCCGTAGGCGGGGCTTTGGCCGAGCCAAATTGCTCCCTCAATTTTGAAAATAGGGTGGCGCGCAAATCAGAAAAGCGGAGAGCATTTGGCTCGGTCGGCCGCGCTTTGGCGCGGGGCGGCGGGAACTAAAATCTGACATGATTAAAGAATGGAAAAGGACTTTTTGAAATGGCACAAGCGCAAGGCCAAGGTCCATACCGATGGGCCGCGCGTGTTTTTCAACGAGCGGGAGGTTTGGTGGTGTTCGCTCGGACACAATATCGGTTTTTGAACAAGACGGGAAGGGTTACAACTTTGCTCGGCCGATAGTCATTTTTAAAAAATTCAACAAGGAAGTTTTTTTGGTCTATTCCTCTGACTAGAAAACGCAAAAGCGGTAAATACTGTGTGCCGGTTGATTTGGGAAATGGCGAGGAGAGATCGGCCATCGTTTCTCAACTCCGCCTGGTGGACGCTAAGCGGTTACTCGATAAATTTACAGTTTTGAAAGAGTCAGACTACGCCAATGCCAGTCGTAACCGCTTTTGCGTTTTCTACCCCTTGCGGGGTGAGGCCGAAGCCGTTTGTACTTTTATGCTAGCAAATACAGAAACTGCGTCAAGTTTCCGGGTGTGAATAGCCAGTCATTTCCATCCTGTTCCGAAAATATGGCTTGAAATAAGGAGATCTTAGCGACAAGAGTTGCGATCTTGAAAATCGCTTGACAGATTTTAATAGACATGCTAGACTGCGGGTAGCTCTTTGATTCAAACTATTTTTCTTGTCCGTGTGGGCAAGAGAGGCAGGGGGCAAACTTTTTGACACTTGGCTCTGCGTGAGTCAATTCCACAAGGAAAATCACATGTTGCGAAAGTGTACCCTGTTCTTCGATCCATCGCTCAAGTATGCGGGCTACGATGGCCCCTCCTCTTATGCCTTCGATCTGGCCCACGAAATTTGCGTCAAGTTCATGGAAACGGCGCGGTTAGTTTCGTTTGGTGAAGACGACCCCAAGCACGCCGTAGGGCTCGTAGAGCGATTCGTGGAATCATTTCCTCACCCCGGTGTATTGTTCCACGAGGAATGGATCAAGGATTTCGCGGGAGCGATTTCACGAGCGTATCGCATCGAGTGCATTTTCCGTTATCCTTCCGAATCGGACTGGGATGACGACAAAGGACACCGTGTGCGGTATCGCCAGCTGTCTCTGCAGATAAGGTTCTTTGCCAAGAACGAGCGAACGCCGTTACATACAGATGACTTTATTTTCAGTAGACATGACGGGAACCTGATTTGAGGCTGATCCTGGAGTTGACCAACCCAAGTCATTAAACTGGGCAATAATTCTTCGGGGTAGCTCCGGAGCGCTGATGGCAAAGCGGACACTTGCTAGAGATCCTACGGGGTCTCTTTTTTCCTTTCTACTCGTCCGCGAACAAAACTAAATCCGCCATACGTTTTGGCTTATATTCTTGTTGGTATCTTTTTAGTGCGATTTGGAAGTATCATATATAACTGGTGTATCTGTTTCTCCAGTCTGTGGATTAAAAATCTTTGCACTGTATGCTGACTTGTTTTCCTTGAAGTTGTGGACCAGTCTTCCTATTTCATCAAAACGATGATGTTCTAGTTCAAAATATATCATCCGGGGATTATGGACCAGCTGTCTTACAGAAGATTTTTTGAATTCTTTCCCGCCGTAGCGGAGCGGAGGCGGGCGGGGCTACAACGCTCGGACAATGCGGGCATTCCTCCCACACCATCCTTCCCGCGCCGTCCTCGCTTTGATTAAGTTGCAGCGGTAAATTATCTAATATTTGACAGTTTCTTTGTCATAAAATTCCACTCCGTAGGAAAATTGGACACGATCATCTTTACTTTTTCCAAAACTACATTATCAATCGTTTGTCCTTTTTGAGGCAGAACAATGTACGCAATTTTAAAGTCCTTTTGAGTATTTGGATATGCTGGATTTCTTTGCCCAGCAATATTTATTATATCTTCCACAGTAACTATTTTCTTTGTTCCTGTCATTGTTGCCATAACTTGAGATGAATCTGTTTGCCATAAAGCAAGAGGTGTAACTTGAGATTCAGGAAGAAGCCCCATTAAATACAACTCCAGTGAGTTAAACTTATGGTATGAAGTTACCGGCAACGGTGTTGTGCTATCTAATGAGAAAGTCCCATTGCTATTGTCTATAAAAGGATTTCCTCCGTTTGGACTAAAATACATATACCCACTTTCACGGGTGGCAGTATCCATAAATTGACTCCAATGACTACTATCACGATTTATTTTCAGTGAATCATTTTTAACATACATCAACCACTGGTGACTTATTTCGTGGGCAAGTTGGCTTAAATTACTATCGAGGTTATACATTATCACGACACTTTTTAGTGTCCCCTTACTTCCATAAAGAGATGAGTTGTCTTCAACCATTCTTCCTATCCCACTTACATTATTTTTGACCGGAGAGTTGCCTTCAAATCCTGGATTGGGAAAAGTGGGAGCAAATATCACCATAAAATCATAAATATCCTGTTGAGTATTGTAAAAAGCTTTACTAATCGTCGCTGGAAGCACGACTTCACTAGCAACACCACCACCTTTGCCACCACTATCGGCGATAGGAATAGTTAATGAACCGTCATTAGGTGCTAGAAAAACGTTGTCATTAAATAACAATTTGAACGGAGATTGCGTAGTTGCTTGTTCAAGTATGATCGGATAAACCAATTGTCTAACACCATTGATTTCTATCTTAAGCTGGTATGCACCTGGTAATAAGACACCTCCATTTTTATTAACTGAATTATAGATATACTGTCCGACCAACCAAGTAAAACTCCCGGAATTTTGAATGCCGGAAGCAATAGTATATTCATACGAAATATTTTCAGACCCACCGATCAGGGATATGTACACTTTCTGATCAGGTGAGGCCTTAGGAACGACGGTCCATTGCAAGCTCTGGGTTGAACCGATGCGCCATTTTGTATTGGGAATTGGCGAGCTAATTTGTATCGAGAAATCTTCCGCTAGGATTGGACTTACAGATGTATCAATTCTATCAGCAGCAATAGGAGATCCGTCTTTCTCCGACAGAAGCTCACTTACCGCACTTAAAGTTTGCGTCTGTGCAGTTGTATTTTTAACTAAAACTCCGAAATCTTTACCGCCCTGTATTCTCTGTTTCTTCCCGCAAACATCAACACCTCCTAGGTCAGAAGCAATAACTCCGGAAGGGCATGTAATTTGAATATTCCAAAAACTGAAACGACTACCGGGAATAACACCGGATCCTGTCGCTGAGTAGTATAAAAGTGGAATGCCAGAATCATTGGCTTGTATACGGCTATGCAATTTAAAACTTGAGGAAGTAGGGGGTGTGTCACTTGGTGCAGTAAGTTTGAACGAGGAAAATAATTTTGCAAAATCACTCTCACTCGGAGACCCAATGGGGAAATAGTAAACGCGATAAATTTTATTTCCTCTTAGGGCAAAATAATTAACGCTCACTTCTTTCTCAAAATAATCATCTCTTGTTCTCACTTTAAGCCAATCAGTGAGCTGAATTAAAACCCATTTGGCTTCAATAAAACTATTCCCAAACAGATTTCTTGCAAAATCTTCGAGATCTACTGGCTTAGTGACAACGTCCTTTACGCCAACAGCAAAGTTAGCCCCAAATTCTATAGGCACAGGCGACGTATACACCGAAACTACAGTCTTAAAACCTGCTGATTCTGTTGTGCTCTTATCATCTATCACATAGCCATTTGTTGGGTACTGAAACTCAAAACCATATTTATCATTCCGATATGTTTCCCAACCACCTTGCTGATTGGAAGTTGAGTTCGTTTGTGAAGCGACTCTTTCAGAGTTCTGTAAATCGATGTACGGTTTCTCCGTATTTTTTACTGCTACATATGCACCGCCACCGACAACTAAAGCGGCGGTTACAATTACTAAAATTACCATCGGCGCAAAACCATTTTGTAAGTCTTTCATCTTGGTTTAATCTTAACAAATTTACCGCTGCAACTTAATCAAAGCGAGGACGGCGCGGGAAGGATGGTGTGGGAGGAATGCCCGCATTGTCCGAGCGTTGTAGCCCCGCCTACGGCGGGGCTGGCGGCGGTCAGTTTTACCGTTCGAAAAATGTTCGCGCGAATGTTATGATTAGGTCACCTAAAGAAACTCGGGCGGAAAGTGGAGAGCCGCTCGCCGCGCGCGGCTGCGATCCCGTCCCGATTGGTGACCCTACGGGGATTCGAACCCCGATTCCCACCGTGAGAGGGTGATGTCCTAGCCATTAGACGATAGGGCCTTACGAGGAAAGAGAGTAACATGTTTTTGCTTTTTCTGCTAATCTGGAGCAGACAATGATCGGGTTAATAGAAAAAATTAAGGCGGCGGCGGAAGCCGCGGCCGCGGACTATCTCCACGGCCGCGGCGTGGCGGCACCGGAGGTGGAGTTTTCGCGTCCGAGCGATCCGCGTTATGGGCATTTGGCCACCGGCGCCGCTTTGAAGTATGCCAAAGAGCTCGGTCAAAAGCCGATTGAGCTGGCGTTTGCCATTCAAGAATTTGTTTCGGCCAAGTTAGCCGATCCCGAAATTACTTTTTCCGTTTTGCCACCCGGCTTTGTCAACCTGCAACTTTCCCAACGTCTTTTAACGCAAGAGATCAATCAAATTTTAACCAGTCCGATTGATTATGGTCGCAACAGCGATTTACGCGGCGAAAAGTGGGTCGTCGAGCACACGTCGCCCAACCCGAACAAGGCTATGCATTTGGGTCATCTCCGCAATAACTTGATCGGAATGAGTTTAACGCGCCTCTTTGAATGGAGTGGGGCCGAAGTGGTGGCCGATGCCGTGGATAATAATCGCGGTGTGGCGATTGCCAAGCTGATGTGGGGTTTTCTGTTTCAAATGAGGCGGGCGAAAGTTGGGGAGCCGAGTGCGCGATATTGGTTGGCTCATCAAAACGAGTGGCACACGCCGGAATCGCTTGGACTGCGGCCGGATGAGCTCGTCAGTCGGGCCTATGTTCTCGGCGAGGAGGATTACCGCGCGCGGCCCGAGGCGCGGGCGGCGGTGCAGGCGCTTGTCGATGGTTGGGAAGCGGGTGACGGAGCCATTCGTGCACTGTGGCGTCAGGTGCTCGATTATGCTTATACCGGAATCAATCGAACCCTCACGCGCCTCGGCAATCGTTGGGATCGTGTGTGGCACGAGCATGAGCATTACGAGCGAGGCAAGGATTGGGTGGCGAAGGGTCTGGAGCAAGGGATTTTCCGACGGCTGGAAGACGGCGCCGTTTTAACGAACCTCGCTGACTATAATTTGCCCGACACGGTGCTCTTGAAGAGCGATGGCACATCACTCTACATCACGCAAGACATTGCTTTGACCGCGCTCAAAAAGCAAACTTACGGCGCCAAACGACTGGCGTGGGTAATCGGCGCCGAGCAAACACTTGCTTTGGAGCAGGTCTTTGCCGTCTGCGAGCAGTTGGGTATCGGGCGGCGGTCTGACTTTATGCACGTGTCTTACGGGTATGTCGGCCTCAAAGCTGTTGGCGGATTTCGTAAAATGTCTTCTCGGGCGGGGACGGTGGTGCTGATTGACGATCTTATCGACGGCGTGCGCGAGCGTTTGCGCGAGCGGGCGGGCGATCAGGCCGAGGCCTTGGCTTTGGCGGCCGTCAAGTTCGCCATTCTGCGACCGGAACGGGAGCAGAATTTAGTGTTTGACGTCGAACGTTCGATTCAGACGGAAGGCGACTCGGGGGTATATGCCATTTATACCTACGCTCGGGGGCGATCTATTTTGCGCGGGCGCAAAGTTCCGATCGCGACCGATACGATACCTCTAGCTGCGGGCGATTTGCCGGCCACGCTTGCCTTCTTCCCTTCAGTGGTGCGGCGCGCGCGATGTGATTTTTCGCCTCACCACCTCGTCCAGTATCTTTTGCAAACTTGCGCCGAGTTTAATCAATGGTACGGACGAGAAAAAATTCTTGATGGTTCTCAAGCCGAGAATGGGCGCTTGGCTCTGGTGCAGGCCACGCTTGTGGTGATTAAAAACACCCTAAATTTGCTTGGAATCGAGCCGTTGGAAAAAGTTTAATTTGGTCGAAGACGCGGCCCGCGGGCAGTATCCTCGATTTGGAAACCGCGTTCGGCGACGGCTGATCGTAAGCGATCCGCTTCTTCAAATCGTCCGTTTTTTCTAGCAGTTTCGCGTTCGCGCACCAAGCGTAGAATGTCTTCGGGAACAAAATTTTTTTCTGACGTTGGGGCGATCTCCAAACCAAGTGTTTTGTCAAATTCTAGGAGTAAGGCCAATTTGACCGCTGGTGATAAATGTTTGTTTTTTACCATTTGCCACACATCAGCTAACGCTTGTGGGAAATTGAGATCGTCTGCCATTGACGAGAAAAAAGTTTCTTGCCAGACGGCGGGGAGGGTGGCGAGTTCAGGCGCGGCCGGATCAGTATTGTGCCAGTTATTGGCTGTTTGACGAAGTTTGCGCAGCGCCGTTTGGGCGGCGGCCAAACTTTCCCAGGTGAAATTGAGCGGGTGCCGATAGTGGGTGAGCAGACAGAGGTAACGCAGAGCAAGAGGGTCAAAACCTCGGGCGAGCAAGTCTTCGAGCGTAATCACGTTCCCGAGCGATTTCGACATTTTTTCCCCGTCTACGCTCACGAAGGCGCCGTGGAGCCAGAGATTAGAAAGTGGCGCGCCGTGGGCTGCCTCGCTTTGCGCCACCTCGTTCTCGTGATGCGGGAAGATAAGATCTTGTCCGCCGATGTGAATATCAATTGTTTGACCGAGCTCTTGCTCGATCATCGCCGAGCACTCGAGATGCCAGCCCGGACGACCTCGACCGAATGGAGTTTCCCAAGCCACCGGGCCATCACTCTCTTTCCAAAATTTCCACAAGGCGAAGTCTCCAGAGCTCTCTTTGCTGTACTCATCGGTAGTAACGCGCGCGGTTTCGGTGGACGTGGCGAGTCGGCTAAGGCGGCCGTAGCGGGGATAGCGTGCGAGAGAGAAATAGATGCCGTCCGGGGTGTGATAAGCGATGCCAGCCGCCAACAATTTTTCCACTAGGGCCGTCATTGCCCCGATGGTGGCGGTGGCGCGCGGTTCGGTATCGGGCGGCGCGATGTTGAGCGCCGCCCTCTCCGTGTGGAATTTGCCGATCTGGTTGGCGGTAAAATCGGTAAGACTTTGCCCAGCGGCTTGGCTGGCCTTGATCGTTTTATCGTCAACGTCAGTAAGGTTAACGACGAGCCGCGGGGTAAAACCGGCGGCACGCACTGCGCGCCGGAGCAGGTCGTAGAGGAGAAAGGTGCGCCAATTACCAATGTGAGCTGGTCCGTAGACGGTTGGCCCGCAACCATAAATCAGCACATTGGGCGGAGTGATCGGCTCGAGTGTTTGCTTGCGCCGGGTGGCGGTGTTGTAGAGTTTTAGCATCGTGTCAAGTTGTTTTTAGGTGCTTTTGATTGACGTCGTGCAGAGCGACAATGAACAAACTCTCACTCCAACCAAGGGGGTTGTTGTCGTTGTGTTTTTCTGAGTTAGAGAAGAAAAGTTCCGGCACTGTGCCTTGCCGGCTTACGGCCCCGCGGGCTTTAGCCAAAAACTCCTCTGCCCTCTCGTGTTGGCCCAGCTTTTGATGAATAATCGCTAGCCAGCTTAAACCAAAGGTCCATTCCGCTTCTTCCGACCAACCATCAGGGTTTTTATTGTAATAGTGGTCGCCTTTGTAGCGAATGATGCCCCGCTCCTTTAAGAGGTGGTACTCCACATTTTCAAGTACGGTTTTGGTTTCTTCCGGCGTGAGCACGTCATAGGGCCAGATGAGTGACAAGAGAGCCAAATCGACGAACTTGCGTTTTGACTCGCGGGGCAAAATTTTGCGTAAGGTTTCTTCACCGCGTCTCAACAATTCTTCGGGAACCTGCATATTCGGCACCTGACTCATCGCGCGAAGGTCGGCCACACAGGCGCCAACAGAAGAAGCGTGGACTTCTTCGTCTTCCTCCCACATTCCCGAGTCCTGATCTTGCCAGTATTCCAGCGTGGAGAGATACCAAATTAATTTTTGCACCACCCGCCGATCGACTTCATCGCGAAGGAGACTGCCCGGACGCTGTTTTTCTAAGTTGCCGATTTTAAACAAAATACAACCAATGGAATCGTTTTGTTTATTGCCCCACTCCTCCCAATATTCATCAAAAGTTTCTGGGTGGTATCGTGGATGAATGTATTGATAGGTGTGTTCAGGTTTGTGGCTGATGGCGCAATCAATTTTGTTCTCATGCTTGCGAAAAATATCAAGAATGGCCCGGTAGGTTTTTTCCACCGTGGCGAGATCGCCCAAAATCTCAAAAGCCAAGCACTCATAAAAATTGTCGCGGAGCCAAGCCTTGTTATAGCCGGTACCCACGTCTTTTTTAGAGGCCGCGAATAGACCTGATTTGTATTGCAAATCTTTAAGAATTTGACGATATTGATTGATTAGATGTTCGTAGACAGGAAGGTTGTTGTCACATTTCATAACTCTCTCCATTGTATAACCAAATGTCTCCAGGGGGAATCGAACCTCCATTTCAGGCTTCGGAGGCCTGTGTTTTATCCATTAAACTATGGAGACGGATTGATAATTTATACCTTGCGTTAGTGACTTCTGGCAAGTAGAATCAACGGCGGGAGAATTGTAAGGCCGGAGTGGCGGAATTGGCAGACGCGCACGACTCAAAATCGTGTCTCGCAAGAGGTGTGGGTTCAAGTCCCACCTCCGGCATTGTTTGAAAATGACAACCATCGAAGCCATTATTTTGGGCGTAGTTGAAGGGCTAACGGAATTTTTACCTATTTCTTCGACCGCGCACCTAATTTTCACTTCTCGGTTGCTTGATCTCGAGAATACCGAGTTTCTAAAAACCTTTGAAATCTCGATCCAGCTCGGCGCGATTCTGGCGGTTTTGTTTTTGTATCGTCAAAAAATTTTGAAAGGGTGGGAGATCAACAAACGCTTGCTGGTTGCCTTTCTCCCTACCGCCCTTATCGGCGCGCTAGCTTATCCAGTAGTTAAAGGCATTTTTTTTGCTAATCATTTAGTGTCGGTCTCGGCTCTTTTTGTCGGCGGAGTGGTGATTATTTTACTCGAGCGTTGGTTACGGGCGCGGCCGCCCGCAATTACCACCCTCGCGACGATTGATTATCGTCGGGCTGTTTATATCGGTCTCTGCCAAGCGTTGGCGATTATTCCGGGTGTATCGCGCGCGGCCGCCACCATTATGGGCGGCCGGGCGTTGGGCCTAGACCGCAAGACGATCGTGGAGTTTTCTTTTTTGCTTGCGGTACCGACGATGCTTGGCGCTGTCGGTTTTGATTTTTTACAGTCAGTGCCCGCCCTAGCTTGGAGCGAATATCTCAATTTGGCCGTCGGTTTTAGCGTATCGTTTGTCGCCGCTTCTTTGGGCATTAAGTTTTTTCTTAAGTTCATCACCATTCACGATCTGACGGTTTTTGGCGTTTATCGAGTTCTCCTCGCCCTGATTTTTTTGTTGTATACTGTTTGGCATGGATAAAAAAACCTTGCGCGCTGTGTTGATTTTATATGTGACCTTGACAATTGCGGTCGGTGGTCTTGGTTCGATTGTCGTGTGGGCGAATCGGGCCGATATTTTTAATTATTTCGCTAGGCAGTATTTGGCCGAGCGCAACCAGAATAATGACGATCGAGTGGGTGGCAGTGGCGAGGCGAACCCTGCTCGCAACTTGCTGTCCGCGGAAGCAGAAGTCGTGGAAGCGATTGAAAAGGCCAATCCGGCCGTGGTCTCGATTGTCGTTACCAAAGATGTGCCGGTTTTGGAAGAATATTTTGATAATTTTGATCCGTTTGGGTTTTTTAATTTTCAGATTCCTCGAACGCGGCAAAATGGCACTGAAAAGAAAGAGGTTGGTGGCGGTTCTGGTTTTTTCGTCTCGAGCGATGGTTTAGTTGTAACCAATCGTCACGTTGTGGAAGATGAAAAGGCTGAGTACACCGTTCTTACAAACGAGGGAGAGAAATTAGAAGCGGAGGTACTAGCGCGCGATTCGGTTTTAGACATTGCCATTTTGCAAACTAAAGCCAAGAACACCAAATTTTTGGAGTTTGAGGATTCCCGTCAAATAAGATTGGGGCAAACCGCCATCGCGATCGGCAACGCTTTAGGCGAGTTTCGGAATTCAGTTTCCGTCGGTGTGGTCTCCGGTTTATCCCGTTCGATCGTGGCGGGTGATGGCATGGGGCGGTCAGAGGTATTGGAAGAAGTAATTCAAACCGATGCCGCGATCAATCCGGGGAATTCCGGCGGGCCACTGCTCAACCTTGATGGGCGAGTGATTGGAGTTAACGTCGCTGTTTCGCGTGGGGCAGAGAACATCGGTTTTGCTTTACCGGCGAACGTGGTGGCAAGCGTGGTAAATTCAGTGGAAGAGCACGGCGAGATCGTCCGACCCTATCTTGGGGTTCGTTACACCTTAATCACACCGAGCATGCAGGAGAAAAATAATTTAGCGGTTGAGTACGGCGCGGTGGTTGGTCGCGGCGAGTCGCCGGAAGATTTGGCCGTGATTCCCGGATCACCAGCAGATAAAGCTGGTATCGTGGAGAACGATATTATTTTAGAAATTGACGGAGTAAAGATTGAAGAGGGCCACTCACTGGCGACGATCATTAGGCAGAAGGCCGTCGGCGACAAAATAAAAATCAAGCTTTTGAGCAAAGGGAAAGAAAAAATTGTGGAGGCGATTTTGGCCAAGGCGCCAGCTGATTAAAATGGCCGGAGATTACGAACAATCAATTTTCTGGATCGAGATAGAGAAAATCCGCCCCAACCCTTATCAGCCACGTCGGGAGTTTGACGAAGCTCGCTTGCGCGATTTGTCCGAATCTATTCGTCAGTATGGCGTGCTCCAACCGTTGGTGGTCACGAGGCAGGAGACGCCACGCGAGGACGGCGGCCTGAACGTCGAGTATGAACTAATCGCCGGCGAACGGCGTTGGCGCGCCTCCAAGCTGGCCGGTCTCTCACGGGTACCAGCGCTTATTCGAAGCGGCGACCAGACCGACAAACTGAAACTGGAAATGGCGATTATCGAGAATCTCCAGCGAGAGGATCTGAACCCGGTGGAACGGGCGCGCGCCTTCCAGCAGTTGGCTGGCGAATTCCAGATCACTCATGCCGATATCGCGCGAAAAATTGGTCGGAGCCGCGAGTATGTTTCAAACACCATCCGTTTGCTCCTTTTGCCGGAATTAGCCTTAACCGCTTTGATGAAGGGAGAGATTACCGAAGGACACACTCGCCCAATCTTGATGTTGGCGGATAAGCCGGCCGAACAGGAAACTCTTTTTCATGATATTATCCGCCGCCGCTTGACGGTGCGCGACGCAGAGCGAATTGCGCGGCGAATCGCTTTTGAACGCGCGCGAAAATCGGAAGACCTTGATCCGGAGATTATGGAAATGGAAGAAAAATTGATGGAACGCCTAGGCGCCCGAGTGGTGATTGAAAAAAAGCGTCAAGGCGGCAAGCTGGTGATCGAGTTTATGAGCGCGTCCGAACTCAAACACATCCTTGATCTCGTTGCTGGCGGTAGTCCGGCGCAGGAAAAAGAAACCGATGATGGTAGCCAAGGATCAAAAGAGCCGCCGGCTACGGAAGACGACACGATTTACCGCGTCCGCGATTTTACAATTTAGCCCAATTTCTGCGGATTATGATTGGGGCAGCTTTTGTCCGAACAGCGTTCGGGGATAGTTTTAGTCCCCTCCATCATCAAGTGTGGGCAGAAGCCGGTTTCGCGCTGATAGCCGCAAATTTTACCGGTCGGCTTGCTTTTAATGATCTGTTTGCAGGCTGGGTAATTGGAACAACCGTAAAATGAGCCGTAGCGGCCGCGTTTCTCGACCATCGTGCCCTTTTTACAGATTGGGCATTTAACTCCAGTGTCGTTGGTGCTGTCGTTACCCGTTGCGTCTTTTTTGACATATTTGCATTTGGGGTAATTGCCGCAGGCGAGAAAACGGCCGTAGCGACTTTGCCGCCAGACGAGATCACCGCCACATTCCGAGCAAGTCTCGCCGGTTTTTTCCGTCTCATTTTGATTGAGAGCTTCGCCGTTCGTTGTGCGAGCGCCGCGGCATTCCGGAAAACGTTGGCAACTCAAAAACTTGCCGGCGCGAGAAAGTTTGTAAACCATCGAGCCGCCGCATTCGGGGCACTTAAACTCGGCTGGCGCCGTTCCGAGATCGGTAATTTTTTTGGCCTCCGTTTTTTTATGCTCGACTAGTTTGTGGAACGGCCAATAAAATTTGTCGAGCGAGGTTTCGTAAGTAAGATTACCCAAGGCGATTTCATCCAGCTCGTTTTCCATTTGAGCGGTAAAGGAGTCGCTGACGTAATTGGTAAAGTGCGCGGTGAGAAAATCGCTGACGGCCTCGCCTGTTTCCGTTGGCTGGAGAGCGCGCCCTAGTTTTTCGGTATAGCCGCGGTCGGCCAAGGTTTTGATGATCGTGGCGTAGGTGCTGGGCCGTCCAATGCCTCGTTTTTCCAATTCTTTTACTAGACCGGCTTCGGTATAACGACGCGGTGGTTCCGTTTCTTTGCCTATCGCCTCGATTTTTTGCAGACTCAATTCATTGCCCTCGACAAGCGCTGGTAAAACGTTCTCCTCGCCGCGTGCGGCCGGATCAGCGCGGAGCCAGCCGTCAAAACGGACAATTGAACCGTTGATAGTAAAATTAGGGATGGAAGAATTGTCGGCCGCGGCGGTAATTTTGGTGCGAGAGAGAATGGCTGGTTTCATCTGGCTGGCCACCGTTCGCGACCAGATCAGGTGGTACAGTTTTGCCTCAGTTGAACTTCCTGTTGGTTTACTGGCAGGATTAGTCGGCCGGATGGCCTCGTGGGCTTCTTGGGCGTTTTTGCTTTTGGTCTTGAAGTGATGTGGCTCCAAATAGTTGGCGCCGTAATTGTTCGTAACGATGATGGCCAGTTGCTTGAGCGCTGTTTCGGCCAAATTAGTGCTATCGGTGCGCATATAGGTGATGTGCCCAGCTTCGTAGAGTTTTTGCGCTAAGCGCATCGTTTGGGCGGGGGAGAGTCCCAAACGCGAAGAGGCCGCTTGTTGGAGGGTGGAAGTGGTAAAGGGCGGCCGGGGAGAACGTTTGACCTCGGTTTGTTCTATTTTAGCAACTCGCCAGGTCGATTCTCTCGCGCGCTCGACGATTTGCTTTGCCTCGTTTTCCGTTGGCGGTTCTTCGGCGCACGTAAAAAGCAAATCGTCTTTGCTTGGAGTTTGCAACACAGCCTCGATGACCCAAAATTTTTCGGGAATGAAGGCGCGGATTTCTTTTTCCCGTTCCACGATCAGACGCAGGGCGGGGGACTGGACACGACCGGCCGAAAGACCGTAACGAAGTTTTTTCCAAATCAACTCCGAGAGTTCGTAGCCAAACAGACGATCGAGTACCCGTCGCGCCTCTTGGGCGCGACGTAGATTTTTGTCGAGCGGCCGAGGCTCGCGTAGAGCGGTTAAAATCGCCTCCTTTGTTATTTCGTGGAAAACCACCCTTTTGGGCTGGTGCAAGTCTGCGGCCTCGGCCACATGCCAGGCGATGGCTTCTCCCTCGCGGTCGGGGTCGGTGGCGAGCAAAACCTCACTAGCTTTTTTGGCCGCGCGTTTTATTTCTTCCACAACTTTTTCTTTTCCTGCCACCACTTCGTAATGAGGTGAGAAGTTACGCTCCAGATCAATGGCTTGGCGGTTGGACTTAGGTAGGTCGCGGATATGACCAACGCTCGCTAGAACGCGGTAATCTCGTCCGAGATAGCGCCCAATCGTTTTCGATTTGGCTGGTGACTCAACAATCAGTAACTTGCTCATTCGTTTTTTTGTTCGCCAATTAGTACACGTATTTAATTTTTTTGCAAATTATGTATTCGATACATTCCGGCTGATTCTTTTATAATCCCGCGCAGTTCCAGAGCGATCAGACGTGGCATTACCGTGGCCGCCGATTCCCCCAGCATTCTAATCAACTCATCGCGCTCGCGTGGTTCGTCCGTGAGCAGGGCAACAATTTTATTTTCTTCGTTAGATAAGGAAGCGGGAATGGCCGGAGTTTCTGGATTGACAGACAGTCCGAGAGTTTCTAGAACTTCTCGGCCACTTGTTACGAGCGCCGCGCCGTCGCGGATTAGTTGGTGGGTGCCGCGAGAGAGGTTCGAATAAATCGGGCCGGGGACGGCGAGCACCTCGCGGTTGTAATCGAGCGCCAAACGCGCGGTGATGAGGGTGCCCGAGCGTAAATCGGCTTCAATAATTAGCACCCCGCGGCTGGCGCCGGCCATCAAGCGATTTCGTTGGGGGAAGGTGTGAACAGCCGCCGGGCGTAGAGGCGCGAATTCGGAGATTAAGGCGCCACCCGCGTCAACGATTTTGTCGGCTAAACGCCGATTAGAGGGTGGGTGGAGAACGTCTCGATCAAGGCCGGAGCCGGGCATAGCCATGGTTGGCAGACCAACGCGCAGAGCGGCGTTATGAGCCACGGTGTCTATGCCGATTGCTAAACCAGAAACAATGACGAGCGGCGCGCCGGCGAGTTCACTCACAATTTGTTCGCAAACCTCACGACCGTAGGCGCTGGCGCGCCGCGAACCGACGACCGTCAACCATACGCGATCTGGCGCCGGCATTTCCCCTTCAAGATATAACTTGGCCGGCGGATCATTGATTTCGCGCAAAAGAGGAGGGAATTCTTCGGGCGCAAGCTCTCTTATTTCTTTCATAATTCTTGTGCATTGTAACAAATCTTATTTATTTTTTGCTCGCCCCGTGGTATAAACAAACCAGCTTTGGGACGATTAGCTCAGCTGGTTAGAGCGTGCGATTCACATTCGCAAGGTCGCAGGTTCGACTCCTGCATCGTCCACCACGATAAAACTTTTCGGCTTTTTGAGAGCCAGATCGTGGGCGGCACAAAGTGCCGCCCACTGATTTTGCGGCGCATTCGCGCCGCTTTCCGCGCCTTCGGCGCGGGCATTTCCCCCCGCCAAAACGAGGTTCGAGCCGAACAAAGTTCGGCAAGCAACCTTTTTCGCAAAAAGGTTGCTCTCTTGTGCGATTTTAGGCAGAGATTCTGCCTCTTTTATCCATTCCGCCATCGGTTCGAGCCAGCCAGTCCGCTTTTGTTCAAGATTGGAAGATTGCTCCTCCAGCGACTTTTTCTCACTCAATAACTTTGCCTTTTCGGTGCGATAAATTTCCTGCTCAATAATTTGTTCAAGGTAACCATCTAAAAGTCGCTGGAGCTTTGTCTGAATGGCGTGGATTTTCTCTCGCGCCTCTTGAACAAAAGCGGTTGCAGATTGGGCGGCTTCCATTTTGTCTTTTTCCAACATTTTTCGTAATTCTGCCGCCCAATCTGGTTTCAAAGAAAATTTTTGAAGTAATGATGATAACTGCTCGTCCAGTTTCTCTTGGCGAATACAAGGTTCGGGACATTTGAAATCCTTGCGCTTTTTGGTACAGCGATAATAAGTATAGTAATGAATATTGCCATTCTTTTGTTTTTTAACCTTGTATTCGCCAGTTATCATCATTCCGCAGGAAGCGCAGGAAAGTAAGCCGCAAAAGGGTTGTGGTTCATTCTTGGATTTTTGCGGCTTACCTCGCAATTTCAAAACTTCCTGCACCTTGTCAAAAATTTTCTTTGAAACTACTGGCTGGTGCTTGCCTTCGTGGATTTCGCCAGCATAGCGAAAATGTCCGTAGTAAAATGGATTGGAGAAGATAAAAGAAATTCTGTCTTTTTTGATTCGCTTGCCGCCGGAAGAAAGGATATTGTGTTGCGCCAAAAAGTTTGAGATGTCTTCGAGCCGGCTTCCATTCTTGGCGTACAACTCAAACGCACGGCGAATGATAACGGACTTCTTTTTATCTACAACAATGCTTTTCGTCCGCACATCGTTGATATATCCGACAGGCGCAAGCGAAGGATATTCGCCGCGCTTCACTTTTTGGCGCAATCCTCGCTTTGTATTTTCGGCAAGCGAATCAACGTAGTATTTGCTTTGCCCGAAAACGATATTGAGCATAAACTTACCCTGTGGCGTGTTTTCAAACCACAGTGTCGGAAATTTCAGTGCCGCGATATGCCCGCAGTCCAGTAGATAAATAACGCGTCCACCATCAACAGAATTGCGCGCCAATCTGTCCGCATGCCATGCCAAAATTCCGTTCGCTTCGCCCTTCTCGATTTTGTCGAGCATACTATTGAAAATAGGTCTGCCCGGAATTTTGGCTGACTGCTTCTCAATAAAAACTTCAACGATATTCAGGTTTTCTTGCTTCGCGAAGGCGCGCAATTCTGCAAGTTGGTCTTCAATCGAGCGCACCTGCTTGTCCTCCACATCAGTGGACTTGCGGGCATACAAAAAGAATTTTTGCGGAGATGAAATAGTGTTTTGCATAATTTTGAGATTACAAACTTAAATGGCCGCCCTTGGTGCGCCCACAATGATTGCTCATCATGGTCCAAAGACGGCCATTAAAATAAGCAATCACTATGTGGGCGCAAAGTCATTATAGCAAAAATTCTTTTTGTTAGGCAAAGCAAATGCATTAAAAAGACAGAATTTCAAAATCGCACAAGAGCGAACCTCGTTTTGGCGGGGGGAAATGCCCGCGCCGAAGGCGCGGAAAGCGGCGCGAATGCGCCGCAAAATCAGTGGGCGGCACTTTGTGCCGCCCACGATCTGGCTCTCAAAAAGCCGAAAAGTTTTATCGTGGTGTATTTATACAACCACGCTCGAACCTATTTTAGCAAAAATTGCTGAATCTGACGAATCCGCCGCCAGCCGCCGCAAAGCGGCGGCCTGCCTCGCAGAAAAACTTTCTTTGCAATTTTGCTTTTGCGCGCGCCACCAAAAAATTATTCTAAAAAGGAAAAGAAAGTTTTCTGCTCGGCTCCGCGCGATTACGCGCGGGCGGCGGGATTCAATTCGGACGAGGCAAAGCAAAAACTATTTTTGCGGGAGGAAAAGGATTTTGCTTTGCCTCGGCTCTTTTTGTTTTGGGGCGGGACTTCCGCCGCGCAGGAGGGTGCGGGAGGAATGCGCGGCGGATTTTGAGCGGGCGGGCTTGCATGAAGAAAACGTGAATTATGGTAAAATATAAGTGTCATGGTTGGACAATTTTGCGGGGGGTAAACTATAAACAAGGTCGTCAAAATAACTAACTTTTAGAAATTAAATATGGTCAATCAACAAATGCTTGATTATATCAAGCAACAGGTACAACAAGGTGTTAGCCGAGAGCAAATTAAAAGTTCCCTAATGACCAATGGTTGGGAAGCGTCTGATATTGAGGAAGGCTTTAATGCTACCGGCTCTGCTGTTTCTGGGATTCCTCTTGCTCCAACGCCAAACGGAGGATCTTCAAGTTCCGCCATGCCTATTTCATACGCTGGCTTTTGGCTTCGTGTCGCCGCCTCCTTGGTCGATGGATTTATTGTTAATCTCATATTTGCGTTTCTTGGCTTTTTGTATTTTTGGTTTTTTGCTAAAAATAATCCCTCGCTGGCTAATGGCACTCAAACCGTAATGGGTATTTTATATTTCATAATGTGGATTGCCTATTTTCCTTTTATGGAATCACGCGGTGGAGCTACTTTCGGTAAAAAGATTGTTGGGATAAAAGTTCTCAATGCTAATGGCGAACCAGTTGGATTTTTAAGATCACTTGGGCGAAATCTAGCTAAAATAATCTCGGCACTGATTTTAATGATTGGATTTATTATGGCTGGGTTTACCAAAAAGAAACAAGGTCTTCATGATATTATCGCTAGTTGTGTAGTAGTAAAAAGCAAAGAAACCAGCGCGGGTAAAATTTGGGCAGTTATTATTCTCATAATTGTTGTGTGCATAGGTACAGTCGTGATTGCCGGAGCGCAATTCTTATTTATGCTGTCCAGTTTATTCAGTGGAGGTATACACATAGAAAGCTCTCCGAATCAACCTTCCACTATTCAATTTCAAGATAACGGAAATGGCTTTAATACTTCCCAACCCAGCGCATTTGTTCCTCTCACTAGAGAAGAATACGATACATACTTTTCAAGACCAGTAGCAAGTCTAGATAATGAAGATGATTATAACGGCCCGCATACTTTTGCCGGACCAGCTTTGATAGCCTTTGATGACTTCTGGGGACTAAATGTTGCTTTGCCTATCATTCCAAATCTAGAAAATAACAAGGACTATGCGTGGATTGATTTAGCCAGCATTACATCAAAAAACGGACAGGAGATTTTAGACAGGGAAAGCACTTTTGAAAAAGATATTTTCTTCAAAGGACTAAATTTATCAAAGGAAACCCAACCTTTTGAATATCTTTCTGACCATCGCCAAATTCATTATATCAACGGAGCAAAATCGTCTGATGCAAAAACAATTAAGGGTACTTTATTCTTCAAAATTCCTCTTGATTCAAAAAATTCCAGCAATTTCTACGAAAAATCTTATCCGTTTATAATCACCATCTAAAAACATGGCACTAACATACATACTCATCGGAATTGTTGTTATCATAATCCTTTGGCTTATCGCCGCTTACAATGCTTTTATTAAATTAGTTACAAAGGCAAAAGAAGCGTGGTCAGATATTGATGTTCAGTTAAAGCGTCGTTATGATCTCATTCCAAATCTTGTGACCACAGTTAAGGGTTATGCAGCACACGAAAAGACTGCTTTTGAAAATGTAACTAAAATGCGAGCGACGGCACTAAGCGCTCAAGGCCCACACGATAAAGCAGTTGCCGAAAATCAACTAGCGGGAGCTCTTAAATCCATTTTTGCTCTCGCGGAGGCATATCCCGATCTAAAGGCAAATCAAAATTTTCTGGACCTTCAGCAAAAATTAGCTGCGACTGAAGATACGATACAATCGGCTCGAAGATTTTACAATGGAAATGTTCGAGAGCTGAATATAAAGATTGATTCATTTCCGAATAATATTATTGCGAGAATGTTTAGCTTTACAAAGATGGAATTTTTTCAGCTAGACAATGATGCTGAAAAAAATCCTGTTGCAGTTAATTTTTAATATATGAGAAAAGTTGGGCTGTTATTATTAACTGTAATATTAGGTTCGGGCTATTTTTTTATTATTGCCAATGCGCAAAGTACACTTCCGCAGGAAGCGATAGTTTCTTATGATTCTAATATTACGGTAAATGTCGATAATTCTATAGATGTAACCGAAACCATCACATATAACACAGGCCCATCGGCCCATCATGGAATTTATCGCGATATATATCCTTATTCCTCTCAAGATAGGAAAATTGATATTCAAAATGTCAGTGTAACTGATGAATTTGGCAACCCTTACATTGTTCAACTTACAGATTCAGGTAGTAATTATAGAATTAAAATTGGTGATCCTAACAGCACTTTTCTTGGTCAAAAGATTTACATAATACGATACCACGCAACACGAGCAGTTGCTCAACTTCAGGATGTAGATGAGATTTATTGGAATGTGACGGGCAATGATTGGGGTATGCCCATTTATCAGGCGCAGGTAGTAGTAACTTTACCTTCTGGCGCAACTTTGCTCCAATCAGCATGTTATTACGGACCTAAAGGAAGTACAAACCAGTGCCAGCCCGCAACCATATCCGGTAATGCTTATACATTTAGCTCTCCTTCTATTCTTAATCCACAAGAAGGCATTACAGTAGCCGTAGGTTTTCCAAAAGGAATTGTAACTCCGTACTCGGCTTCTGATTCTGCCTCCAATTTTTTTGATAAATATTGGCGTTGGTTGATTGCGGCGATTCTGCCGATCTTAACTCTTGTTCTCTCTTTGTTGAACTGGTACAGAAAAGGCAGAGATGCTCGTGGTGCTGGTGTTATAGTGCCACAATACGATGTTCCAGATGATCTCACCCCTATTGAAGTTGGCGGTATTGCTAACGAAAAGGTAAATGCTGGCAATATCTCCGCAGAGATAATCTACCTCGCTACCAAAGGGTATCTAAAGATTCGCCAACTAGAAGAACGTTTTATTGGATTGATAAAATCAACTGACTTCGAACTTACGAGACTTAAGGATTCATCGGATCTTTCAAATGATTTTGATAAAAAACTCTTGAATGGATTATTCAATACGCAACCCCGTCTAAAATTATCAGATCTGCGAGGTCTTTTTAGGGGAACGACCCCTGTACCTGATCCTACGCCCGTTAATCAACCCGAGGTGGTCAAACTTTCGGATTTGAAATATGTTTTTTACCAGGATGCGGCGGCTATCGTCACTTCAGTATTAGACGCTCTCCTAAATAAAGGCTACTACAAAAATTTGGGGCGGATGAAAACCGGCAGCGGAAGGATATTTTTAATTGTTTTTATGTCTATATGGGCGTCCGGATTCTTTGGAGGCATTCTTGGAGTTTTTCTACTCAAAGGCAATCCGTTCCCATTGATGGTAGGCATGTTCTTTTCAATCATTATTTACGGAATCATATCTCACTTCAGTCCAGCGAAAACGGAAAAAGGTGTTATGGTAAAAGAATACATCCTTGGTCTTAAGGATTATCTCCAAATTGCAGAAAAAGATCGTCTCAAGTTCCATAATGCGCCCGACAAGAGGCCGGAGGTTTTCGAAAAACTTCTACCCTATGCCATGATTTTAGGAGTAGCTGATATTTGGGCAAAGGAATTTGAGGGAATTTATACTACACCACCTTCATGGTATTCAAGTCCTTCGGGAACAGCTTTTAGTGCCCTCGCCCTTAGCCATTCGATGTCTAGCTTTAGTTCGTTTGCAACCAGTTCTTTAGCTTCATCCCCTGGACGTGGTGGTAGCGGTGGCGGTGGATCTTCTGGCGGTGGTGGAGGAGGTGGTGGCGGTGGAAGTTGGTAACAATCCCTCAAATTAGCATACAAGCCCGCCCGCTCAAAATCCGCCGCGCATTCCTCCCGCACCCTCCTGCGCGGCGGAAGTCCCGCCCCAAAACAAAAAGAGCCGAGGCAAAGCAAAATCCTTTTCCTCCCGCAAAAATAGTTTTTGCTTTGCCTCGTCCGAATTGAATCCCGCCGCCCGCGCGTAATCGCGCGGAGCCGAGCAGAAAACTTTCTTTTCCTTTTTAGAATAATTTTTTGGTGGCGCGCGCAAAAGCAAAATTGCAAAGAAAGTTTTTCTGCGAGGCAGGCCGCCGCTTTGCGGCGGCTGGCGGCGGATTCGTCAGATTCAGCAATTTTTGCTAAAATAGGTTCGAGCGTGGTTGTATAAATACACCGAAATACACCGCGGGCCTGTAGTCTAGTGGTACGACGCTACATTCGCATTGTAGAGGCGGGAGTTCGATTCTCCCCAGGTCCACCGGAAACTTGCGCTATAATATAAACAATGCGCTGGTGGCGAATTGGTTCGTTTTTTGTTCTGTTGGTAACTTGGTTGCCGGCTTGGGGGATGACGGACTTGTCTATCAGCGATGAGTTAGATTTTGCTAGCGTGGCGGCAGTTCCCGTTTTGGAAGTCGGACCTCTTGCCGGTCAAGGTCGTTGGACGGGGGAAGAACAAGGTGGTCGTTGGCTCGTTCGCGACGGAGAACGGTGCCCAGACGGCTTACCGACCAGCGATTTTTGTTTAACGCTTGATGACGCAGCCGATGCCGCGCAAGAGAACACCCTCTCTTCGGGCAAGGGTTCGTTTTTACCAAACGGCAGGACCAAGATTAGTTTTGGTTTTTATCCCGATTGGCGAGGCGAACCCAACGTCTCTTTTAGTTTGCGCGGTTTATCTCTTGAAGAGCGGGCCGTTTTGTTCTCCTTGAATTTTTATACCGCCGAGCAAGATAGTTTTTACATTTTACTAAACGGGGTCGGGTTAACCGAGGGCGACGAAGTGTTGCGGCCGCTCGAGCGTTGGTACGAGGTCGAACTAGAATTAGATACCGCCGAGGAGCGAGCCAGGTTTCGTATGGATGCGCTAGCGTGGAGCGCTTGGGTCCCTTGGTATAAGTCTGACGCGCCACTAAATGCTTTACAACTCCGCGGTTTTTTAGAAAAGGGCAATGGTTTTTATCTAAGTGATGTGGAAATGGTTGCGAGTAATTAGGTTTGGTTTCTCGGGCCTGTTAATAATTTGTGTGCTTTTTTATGGCTGGCCGCCGCCACGACGGGTCGAGGCCTCGCCCGGCACGCGCGTCCGAACGGTCGAGTTTTTTGGCGGACAATATGAAAGCACCACGGCCGCTGACGAAAACACCCAAAACAATTTTACCGCTCAAACCTTCTCTCTGGCCGAAAACAGCGCTGATATTATTGATGCTTATGTGGAAGTAAGTGCACAAATTGGTTCTATAACCCCCACCACGTATCTTAGTTCTTATATTTATTTTGACGCCAGTGACTCAACTCCGTCTCCCGCAGCTTATACCACAACGGCTAGCTTGGGTAATACCGCTAGCGCCTCCCAAACCATTCTTTTTCGCGCCAATGTGACGAGCGAAGGTGATATTGCCGCTTACACCGGTGGTGGCACCAGTAAAAATTTTCAAATTGGTTACTGTTTTGCCACCGGCGCCAGTTGTTCTGGAACCCTAACCCCGAACATTCAGGCCGCCAATGCTAAGTTAGTTATTACCTATACTTACGACGACACCTCGAGCACTCAAACCAACACCGTTATTTACCCGCTGGAGTCAGCCAGCGAGACCGGCTCAAAAACCGCCAGTCAGGCGAGTTGCACAATAGATTCTAATTGCCCAACTTTTAGCTACAATGCCACCATCCCTGAAATTTCTTCCCAGCTCTCGCAGTGGTTTTATTTCCAAGGCGGGTTTGATGTGCCGAGTACTGGCGGCAATGTTACTACCCAATCAGATATTGGAGGCAATCCCGGAGGTACGAACACGACCGGCGTTAGTTTTGGTATTGATAATCGAAACAATGGCGGTTGGCACAACTGGTCGTTAAGCGGCGTTGGTGACTATGCTAATAACTCTAGTCAGTCTATAGAGGTTTCTACCAACGCCACAGCTATTACTGCCCTCGGAGGCGAAAATTATGTTACCTACACCTATGCCAATAACGCGGCGACGAAAACTCGCACCATTATCTTGCCGGTTGGTGAGTTAATTACCAGCAATGGCAGTACCAGCAAATCGGCTCTGACTGGATCAACGGTTTATTTTCCGGAATCTGGGGTGGACGTTAAAAAGGCGTGGTTTCGAGTTCACGCTTCGCGTAACGCCAATTCCGCTTCGGCCGGCAGCTTAGCTGTTACGGCAAAAATTGGAACGAGGTCGGAAACGGCGACGACCACTTATTCGATTGCCGCCGACGGTGTGGATGTTAGTGATGGCGGTTATCTTATACATTTGATTCCGTCGGCGGAATATGGCGAACTCGAGGCCGCAACGGCCTCGAGTGGAACAAGTGTGCAAGTGGCGGCGCAATGGACGGCAAACGCCGGTGGCGCCGTTTCGGCGGAACTCGTGATTACCTACACTTACACATCAGAAGCTTATGGTTATCTGGTAACCCAAAATTTGTTTGCTGGCCAACAAACCGCTTCGGCGGCCACTTCTTACACCACGAGCACGGGGGCGATTAATCCCAAAATTGCCGAAACGGTGGGGATCAGAACCATTCGCGGTGCCTCTCTTCGAATGTCGGCCAAAAATACCGGTACGACCGCGAACGAAGACCTTGGCGCTAATTTGACAACCAGCACTTGTAGCGCTTCCAACACCTCTACCGCCCAAACCGGGACCCGAATGACTCGGGTAATGTTGTGGAAAAACGTGACTGGCGCGGTAACAACCAACGACTCTACCACCTACACCGCTTGCTATTCCAGTGCCGAGGCCTCGATATTCACTGGAATTCTCGTTGTTACTTACCAGTGGGATGATACCCCGTATGTGGAAATTGAGTCGAGCGACACTCAGCCAGCAACTGTTACTGTTGGTAGCTCCTCAAATTATATGGGAACAATTACCGCTACTTCTGATGGTACATTAACAAGTGTAAACAGTATTGTGATAACAGAAACCGGAACGATTGACGCCAATGCCGATTTGACCATTGTGCTTAAATACGAGAAAGACGGCGATTGCAGTTATGCCAACGGGGGGAGTATCAACTTTAGTAGCTCGATTGGTTTCGGAGTAGACGACAAAGCCAATGTGTCTGGAGCGATTTCTGGTGGTTTCAATAATCAAGCCTGTTTCTATTTATTGTTGACTGTGGGAGCGGGCGCTTCAGCGGGCGAGACAATCGAGTTGGAAATTAGCAATCCGTCAAACGATGTTACTATCCAAATCGGCTCAGCCTCGCCGATGACGACGGTGGCGATTGACGGAACAACCACAGTGGTTGGCTCCACCCCGATCCTCACTTTTAGCGTTTCCGACAGCGCCATCGGGTTCGGTACGCTTTCAAGCTCGGCCGCTCGTTACGCGACGGGTGATGGAACTGGTTCGGCCTCCGAAACTGAGGCGCATAATTTAGTGGCTTCGACCACGGCTACAAATGGTTACACTATCACGGTTAACGGCACCACCCTTACCTCTGGTGCGAACACCATAAGTGCCATCGGCCCCTCAAACACCGCCTCCTCGGTCGGCAGTGAACAATTTGGCATCCGTCTTACCGCCTCGGGTGGCTCCGGCACGGTGAGCGCTCCCTACGCCGCCTCCGGTTTCGCTTTCGACACCGCCGCTTTCCCCGACGAGATCGCCTCGGCCACCGGTTCCTCGGCCGACACCACCTATTCCGTGAGATATTTGGCGAATATTGCGGCTACAACTGAAGCCGGAACTTACGGTGCCACTCTAACCTATGTTGTCACCGGCAACTTTTAATTAATATCTGCCGTCCGCCGGTTATTCACAGTCGTCACCTTCCTTCTCGTGTTAACATTAAGAGCGTATGAAGCTTCTAAAATCAGCTGTTAGTTTGATAATTATCTTTACCTTCTTGGGACTGTGGCTGGGACCATATGCCAACCAAGCCGAAGCCGCATCTCTGCTCAACAAATCTGATGTCCTGTCTAGTTTGAAAGTTAGCACGGCCTCCAATCACACCATTGTTTTTCGCACACCCACGGGCGCCAACCAATCTACCGACACGATCACGATTACTTTTCCCTCCGGGTGGGCGTTTGGCGCGGTGGCTTTTGGTGATGTAGACCTGGATCACTCGGCGGGTAGCCAGTCCAACTGTACCAATCCAACCTATAGTAATTCGGAAACTTTGGCCGCTTCACCATCTGCTAGCGACTGGGGTTTTGCCACCTCCAGCCAGGTTATAACATTAACGCCGCCGACGGACGGCGTCGGGGCCGCCGCTGTTGCCGCCGATGCTTGCGTCCGAATTAAAATCGGCACTAACGCCAGCGGTGGGGCCAATCAAATTACCAATAGCTCTTCCACCGGCGCCGCGACTATTGCCATTGCTGGCAATTTCGGTGATTCGGGCGACATTGTGGTTTACCTTTTAAGTGATGACCAGGTAGCTGTTAGCGCCACCGTTGATGAATCTCTATCCTTTAGCATTTCTGACAACTCGATTGGTTTTGGCACACTGTCAAGCTCGGCGGCTAGTTATGCAACCGGTGATGCTAGCGGTAGTGGTTCGGAAACTGTCGCCCACAATATTGTGATAGGCACCAATGCTACTAACGGTTATACCCTGACGGCGTCTGGCACCACCCTTACCTCTGGTGCGAACACCATAAGTGCCATCGGCCCCTCAAACACCGCCTCCTCGGTCGGCAGTGAACAATTTGGCATCCGTCTTACCGCCTCGGGTGGCTCCGGCACGGTGAGCGCTCCCTACGCCGCCTCCGGTTTCGCTTTCGACACCGCCGCTTTCCCCGACGAGATCGCCTCGGCCACCGGTTCCTCGGCCGACACCACCTATTCCGTGAGATATTTGGCGAATATTGCGGCCAATACCGAAGCTGGTAGTTATTCTTCGACTATCACCTATACAGCTACCGCCAATTTCTGATGGGATGAAATACGGACTGGTTGCCGGATTGCTCTGGGGATTGGCTTTAGCCCAGTCGGCTTCCGCGCTCACCATCTCCCCGGTTCGCCTAGAAGTTGCGGCGGACCCCGGCCAGACTCTAACCAGTGAATTACAACTTTATAACGAAGAGTCGGAGATGAAGGTTTTTTATTCTTCGTCGGCTAATTTTGAGTCACGGGGCGAGTCTGGTGCCCCCTTTTTTTTACCCAACAACCACGAAGGTCTGGCCTCGTGGATTAGCATTCAGCCGGAAGTTTCTCTCGCTTCTGGCGAGAGACAGATTGTGCCGTTTACAATAACGATTCCACCAGGTACCACCGCTGGCGGCTATTTTGCCGCTATTTTTTGGGGTACGGCCGAGCCAACGGCTGGTGGCAGCGGGCAAGTGTCGGTTGGCGGTAAACTCGGTATGCTTATTTTGTTGAGCGTCAACGGTGATTTTGGCTCGGATCAAAAATCTACCTTAACGCTCACCCTGAAAGAAGAGGCTTCTCTGCTTACCTCTCTGCCGGCAACGTTCGTGTATCGTTTTACAAACAGTGGGCGGCAAAGGGTGAAGCCAGCAGGTTCTTTGCTGGTAAAAAATATTTTTGGCAAAAAGATGGCGGAGATAAACGCCAATCGTTTTGACGGCAATGTTTTGCCGGGCAGCGCTCGCAAATTCGATTTGGTTTGGCAAAAACGAGGGCAAACCTTGGAGACGGATAATTCAGAACTCACGCCTGAGGATTCTCCACTTGGGTTTTTCTCAATCGCCGGTCGGCAGTGGAGAAATTGGGCTTTTGGACGATATGCCGCCGAACTCGAGCTTACTTTTGGACCGCAGAATGAACGACTGTCCGCGCAAACTAGTTTTTGGATTATTCCTTGGCAATTGTTGGTTTTGCTTGGCGGCGGTTTGTTGCTTGTCGTCGCTAGTGGTTGGTGGATAATCAGACGCTACAATCGCTGGATTATTTCTCGGGCCGCGCGCTCGTCCGCGGCGCGATGAAAAAAGTTTTATTAGTAATTATCGGTTTATTTTTTGTCGCCGCTTGGAAAGCTGGCGCTGACTCTGGCGACGTGACGGTTACCGGCCTCGTCCCGGGTTGCGGCGACGGGATAATTCAGGTCGGGGAGGGGTGTGATGGTGTCAATTTGAATAATCAAACCTGCTTAACTTTGGGGTTTACGGGTGGCAGTTTGGGTTGTCGCCCGGAGTGTGTTTTCGACACAAACGCTTGCACTACTACTGCTGGTGGCGGAAGCGGTGGCGGGGGTGGTGGTAGTTACGGCGGAGAAACCGGCATTAGGTTTGCCGGGCGCGCGTATCCCTTAAGCCGGGTTATCGTGTTAAAGGACGGCCAATCGGCGGTGAATACCCTCGCGGGCCCGGATGCAAAATTTTCTGTTGCGCTTTCTGGTTTATCCGCCGGCGATTATGTTTTTGCTCTGTATGGTGAGGATTCTTCAGGTCGCCGCTCCTCACTATTTACTTTTCCCGTTTCCCTCACTCGCGGCGTTACGACCGATATTACCGGCATTTTCATTTCCCCCACGATCGGGGTAGATAAAAGCGAGGTAAGGCGAGGAGATAACTTGGCGATTTTTGGTCAAAGCACACCGGTTTCCCAAATAACTGTGGAAGTCAATTCTCCCCAAGAGATATTTTTAGAAACATCAAGCGACGAAAACGGTATTTATTTGCTGAATTTCAACACTGCGGTTTTGAATTTTGGTAATCATTCCACCAAATCCCGTTCGGAAACCGCCGGTTTGGCCAGCGCTTTTGGCTACTCGGTTGGTTTTTTGGTCGGGACGCGGAATGTCGCCACCGCCGAGCCGGCTTTTCTTAAGGGAGACTTAAATGTTGATGGTCGTGTCAATTTGATTGATTTTTCCATTGCCGCTTATTGGTACCGACGAACTCTCGATGAAAATTTTGCTCGACGCGAGGCGGAAAGGTTAAACGGCGATCAACGGATTGATCTTGTTGATTTTTCGATTATGGCTTTTTATTGGACTGGTTAATGAAAAAATATTTTTTCGTTCTCTTGTTTATTTTGGGCAGCCTGGTTTTGGAGAGACCGGGAATGGCGGAAGCGGCGCGTTGGGAAATTTTGTTACCGGCCACCAGTGGTGTGAATGACGATTTGCGGGTTGAACTGCGCTTAAATACGGAAGGTGAGAAATTAAATGCGTTTGAGGGGACAATCGTTTTTCCTGTTTCCAGCTTGGAACTCGTTAACATTAGTGACGCTGGCAGCGTAATTAATTTTTGGGTGGAAAAACCTCGTACGACCACTGACGGCCGAGTGGTGTTTTCGGGTATTACTCCCGGTGGATTAGTGGTAGATGACGGTTTGTTATTAACGCTTCAATTTCGCGCGCTTCGTGAAGGGGCCGCCGTGTTTCGCTGGGAAATGGCGCGTAGTTTGCGCCACGATGGTCGAGGCGAGGCCGTTGTAACGTTAACACGGCCGGCGAGCGTTACCATTGCCACCAAATCTGACCGCGATCTATCACAAGCGATAACCGACACTTATCCGCCGGAATTTTTCGTCCCCTCGCTTGTGCAAGATCAGGCGTTGTTCAATGGAAAATGGGCAGTAATTTTTTCAACCACCGATAAACAATCTGGTCTTAATCGTTACGAAGTTAAAGAATCGCCATTCCGTTGGTGGAGTTGGTTTAGCCCTTGGCGTTTGGCGGATAGTCCATTGGAATTATCCGACCAGTCGCGGCAAAGTTTCATCTGGATTAAGGCCGTCGACAACGCTGATCACGCTCGAGTCGTTAGTTTGCCACCGCTGAAAACCGTGTCCTGGTATCAAAATTTAGAAATTTGGAGTATGATTGGCATTGGTCTCATTCTGATATTTATGTTATGTTTGCTCTTTAAGCGAAAATTCTCGTGTCTAATTTTGGGAGTAATACTGGTGATTGTTATCCCGAAAAATTCCGAGGCTGCCAGCTTGTTTATAAGTCCATCGACCGGGACTCACTTAGTTGGCGAAGTTTTTCCTGTCAGCATCAATGTTGCGAGCGTCGAGCAGGCAATGAACGCGGCTTCTGGCACCTTATCTTTTTCTGCCGACAAACTAGAGGTCGTGTCGATTTCCAAAACCGGCTCCATTGTTTCTCTGTGGGTTGAGGATCCCCGTTTCGACAACTCTCTCGGCGAAATTAATTTTGAAGGGATTGTTTTAAATCCCGGTTTTGCTGGCCCGACGGGCACAGTTTTGGTCGTTAATTTCCGTGCCAAAACGCCCGGCGCAGTCGATCTGCGTTTTCGCTCTGGTTCGGTTTTGGCAAACGATGGTCAAGGAACAAACATTTTGACCGGTCTTGCTTCCGCCACTTTTAACTTGTTGGTTAACGCCGTTGTTCCGCCTGTGCTCGTCGAGTTGGCGCCCGATATCGGGCCCTTGCCCGCCGCTCCCAAAATTAACTCTGCCACTCACCCTGACCCTGATTCTTGGTATCGAGAAACGGAGGCGCGGTTTGCCTGGGAGGTGCCGGCGGGAGTAACGGCAGTCCGCTTGCTCATCGGCCGCTTGCCTCAAGCTAGCCCGACGGTCCACTATTCTCCGCCGATCACTAATAAAACTATTTCCCAGCTCGAAGACGGGGTTTGGTATTTCCACGCCCAATATCGCAATGCCGCTGGTTGGGGGCCGGTAACGCATCGTCGTTTACGGATTGACAGCACTCCACCGAGCGACCTAACAATTAAACCAGAAGACGAGTCAACTGCTCGCTTACCTATCGCTCGTTTGGCTTTCCAGGCAGCAGACAATCAAAACGGTTCTGGATTGGATCGTTTGGAGGTTTTTTTGGATAACGATTTGTCTCGTCCGCAAGTTTTGACTTTAACGTCAGAAGAAACGGTCTTCGAGACACCGCCTTTGACTGATGGCGCACATACCGTTTTGGCGCGGGTTTATGATCGCGCTGGCAATTATCTGGAGCGCTCTCTTGACTTTATGATTGATGCTCTAGATCCGCCGCAACTCACTGATTATCCTCTGGAATTGACAACGAACGACCCCTTGCTGGTTCAAGGCCTAAGTGAACCGCGGGCGCTCATTACTCTCTGGTGGAAGCGAGCGAATGATTCCCCCAACCATCGAGAGATCACGAGCGACGACGCGGGACGGTTCGCTTTCGTGGTGCGCGAAGACCTGCCTGCCGGAGTTTATGAATTGTGGGCTACGGCGCGATTGCCAAACGGAATTGAAAGCGGCCCAGCGGCGCCGATTACTTTCAGGGTTTTGGCGCCGAGATGGTTGCGTTGGGGAACGGAAGTTACCGCTTGGTTGGCGGTCTTTGTACCCCTGTTCAGTTTGCTCGTTTTACTTGTTTTGATTTCAGTGTTTGCTTGGTGGAGGATTAAGCGTTGGCGACGGCGAGTCAAACAAGAGACAGACGAAGTGGAAACAACTGTGCGCCAGGCTTTTAATCTTTTGCGAGAAGGGCTGGCACGGCGAATTGATCTTTTAGAACAGACAAAAACCGAACGCCGTTTAACGGTTGCAGAACAGGCCCTATTGCGCCAATTTAAGCAGGAGCTTGATCTGGCTGAACAAATGATTAATCGAGAAGTGGTCGATATCCAACGAAGCGTGGAATAGGTTATAATCGATAACAAACTTATGCTCGACATCAAATTTATTCGAGAAAATCCAGACTTGGTCAAGGAAGCGGCCCGGCGAAAGAGGCTGACGATCAATTTGGATGAACTCTTGCAATTAGATGCCAAACGGCTCACTTCGCTCGTTGAAGTTGAACGTTTGCGGGCTGAACAAAACGAAGTCGGTGGTCAAATTGCTTCCACTGATGGAGCGGAACGCGATCGTTTAATCGCCAAGATGAAAGTGCTTAAGGATGGTCTCAAAAAAAAGGAAGCACGCTTGCAGGTGATTATGCGTCGTTGGCAGGGGTTGATGCTTGAAATACCGAATTTGCCAGATATTTCAGTCCCGGAAGGAGAAAGTGAGGCCGACAATCAGGAGATACGGCGTTGGGGCGAACCAAGGCAATTTTCTTTTCCGCCCAAAAATCATGTGGAATTAATGACCGCCGCTCGACTGGCTGATTTTGAGCGCGGCGCCAAGGTAGCCGGTTTTCGCGGTTATTTTTTACTTGGCGCCGCCGCCGAACTGTCTTTGGCTCTTTGGCAATTCGCTATTAGTTGGTTGCGCGATCATAGATTTGAGGTAGTGTTGGCGCCGGCCCTTGTTCGCTCCGATCCCTTTGTTGGCACCGGTTATCTTCCCGGAGGGGTTGAAGACTTGTTTAAATCTCAAGACGAAAAATATTTCTCCGGCACGGCCGAAGTGCCGATGATGGGCTACCTGATGGATGAGACGCTCGAGCTGGCAAACCTACCTCGGTGTTACGCCGCTTTTTCCACCTGTTTTCGTCGCGAAGCTGGCAATTATGGGCGTGACGCCAAAGGGCTGTTCCGTGTTCACGAATTTTACAAGGTTGAGCAGGTGGTCTTGTGCGCGGCAGAGCATGAGGAAAGCGTTCGTTGGCACGAACTTTTAACGGAAAATAGCGAAAAAATGTTACAGGCTTTGGGCTTGCCGTATCGAGTGGTAGTTAATTGCGGAGCCGATTTAGGTTTGGGCCAAGTTAAAAAATATGACTTGGAAACCTGGCTACCTTCGGAAAACCGTTACCGAGAGACTCACTCTGCTTCCTATTTTCATGATTTTCAAACCCGACGTTTGAATATTCGTTATCGTGATGCAGAAGGTCGGTTGCGTTATCCGCATTCCATTAACAATACGGCCATAGCTACTCCGCGTTTGTTGGCGGCGATTGTGGAAAATTATCAGGAGGCCGATGGGTCAGTCAGGATCCCTGCTCCTTTACAGTCATTGCTTGGCCGAGACAAATTGTTGTGATTAGAAAAAAACGCGCTCGAATGTTTGCGGCCGCGTGTCGTCGCAGCCGTCGGTTTTTTTGGTTTTCACTTTGTTTTTTAGTATTAGCTGTTGTTGTATTTGCTGGTTGCCGCTGGTGGATCAATCGGTTTAACTCTTTGTCGGACTCAACTAAAACCAGTCGCCGGGCGCCTCAAACCGTTTGGTGCCGTAGCGGTTATGAACCAAGTCACTGTTTCTTGCTCGACAAGCGTGGGGTAGTTTTAGCCAAAGCGCCCCACTTTGCCCCCGCCTTCTTTTTTGTTTTTTGGTCTCAACACGAAGCGCGGATTGGAGAACCCGTCTGGCCAGAAGATTTCTTTTCCAGTTTGGCGACTCTGCCAGAAAAAACTCATCAAGTCATCGCTAATTCCCCCCTGTCTGACTATCAAGAGCGGCGCTTGATAGAAACCGCCGCCGGTGACTGGCGACTCGAATTTACAAAAACAGACCCACAATTAACCGCCAGCGATGATTTTTTGACCATCATTTTTTCTCGCCCGGACAAATGGAAACAAGAATTGGCTAATTTGACTACGGCACTCAATTCCACCGCTTTTCTTGAAGATTGGTTAGCTCGGCCAGCCGCTCTTCAGTACTTAGATCTGCGCTTTGAAGAAAAGGTGTTTTATAAATTTTGGCCTAAAGCCGGGACGATGGATCAAAATAAGGTCGACGAAAATCTATCTCTCGATTAGAATGGACCGGCATGTGGTTTAGAATATTAGTGGCTGGGGTTTTCGGTTGGTCACTCGCTTACTTAGGGATAGCGGTTTGGGATCGTTGGGAACCGCCGCCTGTCCATCAATTGGCGACAGTAATTAACTCGGAAAAAAAGGCGGCCATGACTAACCTTGATACCCTGCCCGCTGAAAAAGAGATTCGGGCTGATCTTGATGCCTTAACGATTACTTTGTTTGACGGTCAACAAACGGTGCGGACGATACCAATTCTTGCTATCGGTCGACCGGGTTCACCTTGGGAGACGCCGGTTGGTCATTACTCGGTTTTGGGAAAAGAGCCTAATCATTTTTCTTCTATCGGAGAGGTTTGGATGCCTCACAGTCTTCACTTTTTTGGCAATTTTTTTATTCACGGTTGGCCCTATTATGCCAACGGCCAACCGGTTGGGTCTGGCTACTCGGGCGGTTGTATCCGCTTGGCCGACAACGATGCGCAGGCCGTTTTTAATTTTGCAGAAATTGGGACGCCAGTCATCGTCACCGGACATGGTTCTTCGCCCACGAAAACCCCTTCCGGTTCTTTTTATTCTAGACGAGAAAATCGAGAATTACTCGAAATTTCTGCTGAAAGTTATTTGGTAGCCGATTTAGAAACCGGCGAGGTGTTAGCCGCGCGTGAGCCGGAAATCGTCTTACCGATTGCCTCGGTGACCAAGTTAATGACAGCTGTGGTTTCGTTGGAAGCGGTTAATCAGTTTAAGTTGGCCCGCGTTACTTCGGAGGCCTTGCTCGCTTACGGCGAACAAGGCGGTTTAAAGGAAGGCGAGACGCTCACCGTCGGCGATCTTTTATATCCTTTGCTCCTAGAATCAAGTAACGATGCGGCCGAGGTGCTGGCGAGACATTTCGGTCGAGAACGGTTTGTTGAATTGATGAACCAGAAGGCTCGAGCTCTGGGCTTGCGCCAGACCTCGTTTGTTGATCCCAGCGGCGGTGGCGAAGGCAATCAGGCAACCGCCAACGAACTCTTTCAACTGCTTCGTTATCTTTATCAGAATAAACGCTATGTTTTGGAATTAAGCCGGCAAGCCGAAAAAATCTTGACGCCCAATCACCACTGGATTAACGTTTCGCCATTTACTCAACGTAACGACTATTTAGGCGGCAAAAATGGCGAAACCACCGCGGCGCGCCAAACCCTCGCAGCCGTTTTTGCCTTGCCGCTCGCTGAATTTGATCACCGACCGATTGCTATTATTTTATTGAAAAGTGCTAATCGCGATCAAGACGCCAATCGTCTGCTCCGCTATTTACAAACCAATGTTTTTTTTAGTCGATCGACCACGGATGAACGCACCCCTTTACCAACCACTGTCACTCTGGGTTTCGTCGGCGATATTATGTTTGATCGAGGAGTGCGAAGGGCGGTGGAAAAAAGTGGAGGAGACTTCCGTTCTGTTTTTTCGCCCGATTTCTCTTGGCCAGCACTTGATTACTTGTTTGGCAATTTAGAGGGTCCGATTTCCGAACGCGGGCAAGACCGGGGTAATCTTTATTCTTTCCGAATGTCACCGGTTGTCGCATCGGTTTTGGCCGAACAAGGTTTCGACATTCTGTCTGTGGCGAATAATCACGTTGGTGACTGGGGACCCGAGGCCTTTCTCGACACTTTAAAACATTTGCAATTGGCTGGTTTGGGGGCGATTGGGGGAGGAGTAGATCGGGCCAACGCCTCTCGCTTGCACACAAGTCAGATCCGAGGTTTAAAGGTGGGATGGCTCGCGGCAAGCGATGTTGGCCCGTCGTGGCTCGCGGCGCACGATTCTTTCCCCGGGATAGTGCTAGCCGACGAGAATTTGCTCACCAGTGTGCGAGAGGCGGCTAATCAGGTTGATATTTTAGTTGTCTCTCTGCATTGGGGCGAAGAATATTCGGTTAAGCCGAGCGCTCGCCAGCGGACGCTTGGCCGCAGTTTAATCGACGCAGGCGCGAAATTGGTTATCGGGCACCATCCTCACGTTGTCCAACCGATCGAGAAAGTTGGCGATGGTTTGGTGGCTTACAGCTTAGGCAATTTTATTTTTGATCAAAATTTTTCCAAAGAAACAATGTCCGGCATTCTTTTGGGTGTTGAGTTTGTCGGCACGGAGCTCGTTGGTTGGAAAACCTGGCCGACGACCCAAAACGATAATTTTGAATTAACTTCCATCGGCGCTCCAACCACTAATTTATGAAAAAGAATAAGCGCCTAGTGCCAATCGCGATTCTGCTTGGAGCGACCACGCTTTTTGTCTTTTGGCTTTTGCCAGATGAACGAGGATTGTATCCCTCGCCTCTGGCTGATCTTATCGGCCAAGTGTTTTCAGACCGGGTGACGACAGAGTCCTTGGCCGCGCGTTATGCTCAAAACGAGCTCTCTATCTTGATTGTGCCAGGGCATGATAACGAATATGCTGGCGCCGAATTTGCCGGTATTCGCGAAGCTGATCTCAATCTAGAATTGAGTCAGTGGCTGGAAAAATTTTTAGCTGAAGACGGGGCATTTCGCGTTTGGGGTACTCGTCAGGCGGCCAACGGTGATTATCAACCAGAGTTTACTCGATACTTTACAGAAAAGAGAAGTGAGATTGAAGAGTTTCGCTTAAAACTTAGACAGAATTTTCAAGATTTATTGGCGACCGGCCGAGTGGTTGAGAAACAAGCAATGAACCACAATTTCGCCAAACCCGAGGTTTCGCTCCGCTTGTACGGAATCAACAAATGGGCTAATGAAAACAACATTGATTTCACTCTTCATATTCATTTTAATGATTACGCTGGTCGATCTTGGCGTCAGGCCGGTCGTTATTCCGGCTTGGCTATTTATGTTCCGGAAAGTCAATACCCCAACGCTCGCGCTAGTCGGGCGTTGGGAGAAAGTCTCTTTCGGCGTTTAACTCAAACGGTCGCTCCGAGCAATTTGCCCTTAGAGATGGCCGGAGTGATCGATGATCAAGAATTAATTGCTATTGGCGCGCAGGCCTCCCGCGATGGCGCGGCGGCGCTGATTGAATACGGTTATATTTATGAATCGCCCCTGCACAATCCAGCCACCCGTTCCGCTTATCTTGAAGAGCTGGCCTGGCAAACTTATCTTGGCCTAAAAGAGCATTTCGATCCAACGACGGCGATGACGCTAGACACCACTCGTCTTTTGCCGCATCGTTTTTCTGCAACCAGTTTGGTTGAGGGGGTCAGAGGCAGTCGAGATGTTTTAGCTCTACAAAAAGCTCTTGCCTTGGAAAAATTATATCCGCCACCGGGCAACAACCTAAATAACTGTCCGATCAATGGGAACTTTGGTCCGTGCGTGCGGCAAGCCGTCAATTTGTTCCAAGGTAAGTATGCTGCCGATATTCTCATCCCCGGGGCCATTTTTTCACCAACGGGGGTAGCTGGGCCATTGACCCTCGGAGTCGTGAACCGCTTATATGGCGGCTAGCTGGTGCGTTTCCTTACCGCGGCCTTTTTTTGCGCTAGCGCCAATGGCCGAGGTGACGGATGCCGTGTTTCGGCGCTTGGTTGCTGACTGCGGTCGGCCTGACCTGCTGTGGACAGAATTTGTTTCAGCCGACGGGCTGTTAAGTAGCGGTCGTGAACGCTTACTCCGCGATTTGGCCTATACCGAGTTTGAGCGCCCGATTATTGCCCAACTCTTTACCGCCAATCCGGAAAATTTGCGGCAAGCAGCCGGTTTGATTGTTCAGTTGGGCTTTGACGGGCTGGATATTAATATGGGGTGCCCGGATCGTTCCGTCGAACGCCAAGGAGCTGGCGCCGCTTTGATAAAAAATCCCGAGCTAGCGCAAACTTTAATCCGCGCGGCGCAAGATGGCGTGGCGGCGGCGGGTCGAACGATACCGATATCTGTTAAAACTCGCCTTGGTTATTACCGAACGGAAGAATTTGAACCATGGTTTAAAAACCTGCTTGAAGCAGAGCCGGCGGCTATTACCATTCATGCGCGAACGCGCCAAGAACTTTCTCTGGTGCCGGCGCGTTGGGAAGCGCTGACGGAAGCCATTCGTTGGCGAAATGAACAGGGAAGCAAAACCTTAATTATCGGTAACGGCGATGTGGAAAATCTGGCAACGGGTCGCCGGTTGGCCGACGAGGTTGGAGTCGATGGGGTCATGATCGGGCGGGGGATTTTTGGCCGACCGTGGTTGTTTGCTGATCGGGGCGATCCGCCTTGGTCCAAGCGCCTAAACATTCTTATTAAGCACCTGCAACTCTTTCAAGAATTGTTAGCCGACATCAAACCCTATGCCGTGATGAAAAAACACTTCAAGGCCTATATTTTTGGCTTTGCAGAGGCGGCTAAATGGCGAGCAAAATTAATGGAAACCGAAAAACCAATCGAGGCCATTGCCATCCTTGACAAACTTAAAAGTGTTGTGATAGATTACTGACTGGACGTTAGGCGTGTTCTTTTTTCTCTAGGAAGGAGCCAAGGAGATGTTCGGTGTTAGGTTACATATCGGAAATGAGGTTTGCGTTGTCGTTACGTGCAATTTTTGCAGAAACCCCGTTGCAATTCCTGAAAACACAGAGAAGAAATTGTGTCAAAGATGCGGTCAAGAAGTCAGAAATTGGCGTTATGTAGCGCCAAGCCCCTCATCAAACAACAATCCCATCGTAATGTCCTGGTAGATATGATGGGAGACAAATCACGCGCTCGCATTGCAGGCGCGTGTTTTTTTTATATAATTGGTCGGTATGGCGGAACCGGTTCTCTATCGTCGTTATCGCCCTCAGAACTTTGATGAAGTGCTTGGTCAGGATGAGATTGTTCGGATACTAAAGGCGGCCGCCGCCAAACCAGCCCTGCACCACGCCTATTTATTTACTGGCTCGCGCGGCACTGGTAAAACGAGCGTCGCGCGGATTTTGGCGCGGGCCGTTGGTTGCCAGCCAGTTGATCTTTACGAAATTGATGCCGCCTCCAACCGTGGCGTGGACGAAATCCGCGAATTACGGGAGGCGGTGCGTTCTTTGCCTGTGGCCTCGCCATACAAGGTCTATATTGTAGACGAGGCGCACATGCTTACGCGCGAGGCCTTTAATGCTCTTTTGAAAACACTAGAAGAGCCGCCGGCGCACATTATTTTTATTCTTGCCACCACCGAAGCGCACAAACTACCAGAAACAGTTTCTTCCCGTTGCCAAATTTTTAATTTCCGTCGGCCATCACCCGAGACTACAGCGGCCCTGCTCGCCACTGTTGCTAAAAAAGAAGGTTATAAATTGGAACCGGCGGGTGCTGATTTGCTGGGAATTATTGCCGACGGCTCTTTCCGCGACGCTCTCGGTTGGCTGGAAAAATGCTTGGTGTTAGTGCGCGCGGGCGAAAAAATTACGCTCGCTGTGGTTGAAGAAGTAACAGAAGCTCCGACGCCGGCTCTCGTCGGTCGTTGCCTGCTTGCTTTACTTGATAGGCAGGTTGATGCGGCCTTGGCCGTGATTAAAGAAGCCACCACACTTAATCGAGAGATGAAGGTTCTAACACGGCTCTTACTTCGCCTGACGCGCTTGGCCCTGCTTTATCGGTTAACTCCGCCCGCTCAACAAACGGAATTAGAGAAAGAATTGACGCCGACCGATTTCGCGATCGTTAAGCAAGCCGGCACCCATCCGGCGGCGGCGCGTTTAGTGATGATTCTGCGCCGTCTGCTCGAGGCGGCTGAAGATACTGGACGTTTTTACCTACCGCAGTTGCCACTTGAGCTCGCGGTGGTTACAATTTGCGAGAATGAAAAAGAAAATTAACCGGATTCGCTATTTTGCTCAAAGTTTTGCCGTCGTTTTGGGCTTGGTGCTTATCTGGCGGGGGATTTGGTATGTGCTTGACGGCCTTGATCTTTGGTTTTTCGCGGGTGAACATTTTTGGACGGCGATCGGTGGGATTGTACTCGGTTTCCTCGTTCTCTATCTGCCGGATAAAGACCTAAAAGAGATTCAAAAATTATAAAAAGAACCGCCTCGTCGCGCGATGGCAACGAGGCGGCATTGATTTCGAGGTTAACGTTGCCCTACTCCGTTCTGGCAAATTGACGACAAAGGGAATTTGTCGCGGGCGACAGAATCAACCATCGAGTTTCTGTCGATGAGAGAAGCAATCCTTTGTCTCCTGGCTTCTGCGTGTTGTGCAACCGCACAACGTTACCACACTCAAGCAATTCAACAGAAACACCAATTTCCTCATTTGTCTTCGGACACTCACGAAAATCAAAAGCCGACAGCCACTCGATCAGAAGGGGAAAGTGTTCTTGGGGAATTGTGATTTTCCCCCGGCCTTTCTGTTGCTCGCAATGCAAAGTTACAAATGCTCCCACTCCATTACTTTCAAACCTAGCCAGTAGAGCAACAGACCGACTACGAAAGAAAAGGACATCCTTCGTCATCTTCAACCTCCAATTCTAGGAAGACAAAGGCCTTATGGATCACCATCCATTGGTGATCCTCTGGTTGTTAGTTTAACACTAATCGAAAATTTTGACTAGGTATTTGTCAATATCTCGTTGGTCGAGATCGTAAAAGTACTTGCCGTCATCGTGCAAGTCTTCGGCCAAATCCTCGCCGACAAAACGCCAATGCCAAGGTTCAAAAATATAGTATTGGTTATTCGGCGGATAAGAAAGGGTGAAGCCATAATTATGAGCGTTGGCGATCAACCATTGGTAAGCATTCGTTTTCTCAAAACCATCAAGCTGACCGTTTAATCCTTTGGTAATGAAATCAACCGTCGTGCCAAGTTGATGCTCGGAGTAACCTTGATCAGCGGAAAAAGTATTTGCCGTGCCCGCTCCATAAGTTACGCTGAAAGATGATTTGGTCGAACGTTGTTCCTCAAATGAGCGGTAAGCGGATTTCACATAAATTTCCACACCGTCCCGTTTGGCTCGGTCAAGCAAGCGACGTAAAAATGGCCAAACGCGGTAATGAATAGTTTCCACCTTGTTGGCGCTGTAACGATATTCGGACGGAATTTCCACTAGGCGCGGCGGAGCATAGTGCTCATTCAAGAAAAATACCTTAGAGTATTTTTGCAAAAGCTCGGGATCGGTCTGGCTCAATTTTTCCAGAGTAGAAACAGTGCCAGTGATCTCTCCCACTTGTTCCTCTACTTCGGCCGCGCGGGAGAGAGCCGAGTCAAGATCCTCCTGCGCGTTTTTCAAATCGGCAGCCGTTTGAGAGAGAGATTTCGAGGTTTCGCCTAAACGTTCTTTTAGCTCGGAAATATCTTCGTCATTTTCCTGATGCCGCAAAGTCAGGGCGGCAGTAGATGAGGCAAAATCATTGGTTAAGTTGGCAATCTGGGCCGTCAAGTAAAAATTCCAAATTATCAAAACTACCAAGCTCGCTCCGATAACGATCAAACCGAAAAATGGACGTAATTTTTGCCAATCAAGAATCATTTGGTTTCAAACTGTAATCTTGCTACACTTCGAAATTTTTTGCAATAGCGAGAGTTTCTGCTAAGATTGCTTAGTGGTTTTGCCAGATCGTCTAATGGTAGGACAGCGGCCTTTGGAGCCGTGAATCTTGGTTCGAATCCAAGTCTGGCAGCAGCTTCTGACAAAACAAACCGCGAATTTTCAGACGAGAGGGTTCGCTCGCCCAGCCCCGCCATTGGCGGGGCTGGTCTCGCTTTGGCGGAGTTATTTTTTCTTGCCATTGCCCCACCAGCCCAGTGCGCGGGCAAGGTTAGGGAACTCCCTAAAACAGATTGACGAAAAGGATTATTTTTCATACAATAATAATACCACGCTAAACACATTATAGTAAAGTTTTACTGGTATGGCAAAAGAATTATCCACCATAGCAAAGAACATAAAGAAATATCGAGACAAGCTCGGTATTTCACAAGATAAGCTGTCCAAATTGGCCGGTGTTACTTTACACACCATTGCAAAGATAGAAACCGGTTCAACACCTGACCCCCGCGTTGAGACGCTCCGCAAAATCGCGGATGCGCTCGGCGTTGGTGTTGATGATTTAATACAGAAGTAATTATGACTAAATCATTAAACAAAAACTTACATTCAGCGAGAAGCGCTAAAACAGACGAGTTTTACACCCAGCTTGTTGATATTGAGAAAGAGCTCAAACACTACAAAAATCAATTTCGCGGCAAGATTGTGTATTGCAATTGCGATGACCCGTTTGAGAGCAATTTTTTCAAATATTTCGCGGGCAACTTCAACGCACTCGGATTAAAGAAACTTATCACCACAAGTTACAGCCCGTCTCCAATAGTCGGCAATCAACTGCCGCTCTTTGAAATAGCGGGCTTGAAGCCAAAAGGCAAAGAGCCAATGAAGATTGAAATTAACGAAGTGCCGGATTCTGACAAAAACGGAGCGATTGATCTTGAAGATGTAAAACATTTATTAAAATACAATAAAAATGCCGCCACACCGCTTAAAGGCAATGGAGATTTTAGGAGCAACGAGTGTATAGAACTGCTGAAACAGGCTGATATCGTAGTAACGAATCCGCCGTTTTCGCTTTTTCGCGAGTATGTTGCCCAACTTGTGGAATACAATAAAAAATTTCTTATTCTTGGCGATCAAAATGCCTCTACCTACAAAGAGATTTTTAAACTTATAAAAAGCAATAAATTATGGCTGGGCTACGACAATGGTGGCACAAAATGGTTTCAGGTGCCGATGGATTATGACATACCCACAGAATCAAGAAAGAAAATTGTAAATGGCATTAAATACTTCAGTATGGGGAGAATACTTTGGTACACCAATTTAGATACAACAAAGAGACACGAGGAGCTCACCTTATATAAAAAATACAACCCAAAAGAATACCCAAAATATGACAATTATGATGCTATAGAGGTTTCAAGATATTCTGATATTCCAATGGATTATGACGGTGCAATGGGAGTGCCGATTACTTTTCTTGCTAAATACAATCCCGACAAGTTTGAGATATTAAGTGCCAATGATATTAGACGCAATAGCAATGTTCCATACAAAGAGCATGGCCTTATCAAGGATAAGGAAGGGGCAATAAATGGTAAGCCAACTTATGTTCGTGTTGTAATTAGAAATAAGAAAGTAAAGAAATAATATGAAAATTGAACTCCACAAAATTCCGATCCGTAAAGTGATTGCTGGCTACAAGGACAGCGCCGAGGAGGGCGTTGTGGCATATGACGGCAAGCTGGATATCCGTCCCAAATATCAGCGTGAATTCGTTTATAAAGAAAAACAGCGCAATGCCGTAATTGAAACCATCAAAAACAACTTTCCGCTCAATGTGATGTATTGGATGGTGCGCGAAGACGGCGGCTATGAAGTGCTGGACGGCCAACAGCGCACCATCAGCATCGGGCAGTATGTAACCGGCGATTTCTCGCTGAACGAAAGATATTTTCACAATCTCACCAAAGAAGAACAAAACCAGATTTTGGATTATGAACTCATGATTTATTTCTGCGAAGGGACAGACAAAGAGCGGCTGGATTGGTTCAGGATCATTAACATTGCCGGAGAAAAATTGACCGATCAAGAAATTCGCAACGCGGTTTATACCGGCCCGTGGCTTTCTGACGCAAAACTCAAATTCAGCAAATCAAACTGCGCGGCGTATCTGCTCGCCAATGACGGCGGTGCGCTTTTGAGCGGTTCGCCGATCCGTCAGGAATATCTCGAAACTGCGCTTTCGTGGATAAACGAGGGTAAAATTGAGGACTATATGGCCCGCCATCAGCACGACAAAAATGCTGATGAGCTTTGGGAGTACTTTCAAGATGTGATTGCTTGGGTGCGCAAAACTTTTCCTAATTACCGCAAGGAGATGGCGCATGTGAACTGGGGCGAACTTTACAACAAATTCAAAGACAAAAAATTAAATCCTGCGAAATTGGAAGCTGAAATCAAAGAATTGATGCAGGACGAGGATGTTACCAAAAAATCCGGCATCTATCCGTATGTTTTAACAAGACAAGAAAAATATCTTTCAATCCGCGCTTTTACCGACAAAATGAAGCGCGAAGCGTACGAGCGGCAAAATGGCATTTGTCCGTGGTGCAAAAAAGAGAAGAAAGAAAAGCAAAAGTGGGATATTGAGGAAATGGAAGCCGACCATATTACCCCTTGGCACGAGGGCGGTAAAACAACCGCAGAAAATTGCCAAATGCTATGCAGGGAACATAATCGAACAAAGTCGGGGATTTAAAACTTTTATTCTCTGAAAAAGCGGCTATCGGCCGCTTTTTCGGTTGATCTTGACAACTGTGGCCACTTTTGCTAACTTGTAGACAAGTTGACAAATTATTATTAACCATATAACCATTTAACTTATGGATAAGCAAGCAAAAATAAAGATAACCATCAAGGGTGCTGGGCTATCTTATGAGAAATTGATTGACGAAAACACTGCAGGACAAATAATGGCTCTTTGTCTTTCGGCTGGGGGCGAAGAACATGGCGTCGTGAAGACAGCGCCGCCAGTATCTATTCGTCGCACTGGTTCACAAAGGGAATCTGCGGCAGAGTATCTAAACAGGCACGCACCTAAGCGCAATCCCGACAAGATTCTTACATTGGCGGGGTTCCTTAAAGAATTTCACAATAAAGACTCCTTTCAGCAGGGCGAAATTAAAAGTCTTTTTCGTGACGCTGGAGAACTGATTCCGGCAAACCTGACACGCGATTTTAAGTGGGCTATAAGCAGTGGCTGGATAGCACCGGATCCGGTAAAGAAAGGCAGTTTTTACATTACTAATACCGGTATGAAAGTTTTGCAGGGTGGATTTCCCGAGGATATGGTCAAGAAAAGCAAATACAAAAGTACTACTCGCCGCAAGAAGAATAAAACGACGAAATAAATATGACGAACGACAAACTTGTATCAAAGCTCAATGAGATAAAGTCTTTAGCGGACGAATGCCTTGCGGCGTTGTTTAATACTCCGACAAAACAGAAACAGTCTTTAGTCAAGAAGCCAGCTAAAATTAGCAATGATTCGAATGATCATATTTTAGCCATCGTGAACAAGATTAAGAATTGCGAAGATGCGGACAAAATTGAGGAAAAAATACTTGATAAAGTTTCAATCCCCGGCAGAGTCTTATTGCCATTCTACATTTACTATAAATACTTCCCCCGGCAAGGGCTTACTACCGGTGATGTTGCAAGGATTACCTCTGAGCTACGGGTTGGAGTTAAAACGCCAAATGTGTCTAAAGCGATTACAGAATCGCTACAGAAATATCTGGAGGGAGATTCAACTCGCGTCAAAGGTAAGGCGGTAGTTTATAAATTGAATAGAAAGGGAGCAAAATATTTTGAATCTCTTTTGAAAATAGATGAAGAAAAATAGCGCGATCACTGAATCCTTTGCTCATTGCATGAGCCGACGAGCTACAAAAATTGCCGATAGAGCGGTCTGCTTTTTGTATTTTTATGCAGTCAAAAAAGACACCGGAGCAACATTAAAACAAGTTATATCCGATTTTAAAAGCGCTGGCCTTGGAAGTCCGAATATTACAAAACTACGCTCAGCGATAGCGAAAGATCGGCGAACTTCCAAAGTGGCAAAGGATGAATGGCGGCTTAAGAGCGATAAATTGGCGGAGGTAGAGAAAGACTTTCAACTCAACCAGTGCTTCAAGGATAGTAAAATTAAGCTCGTTACCGTCGATGGAGGATTCATAGACAAAAAACGTTTTCAAGCTTTGAAAAAGAAAAAAGGACGGCTCGACTTTTCAAGGTTGATTCAAATGCTTTCAGAGTTGGATCACGCCTACTCTGTGGGCAACTATATTTCGGTTATTTTATTGGTGCGAGCCATACTTGATCATGTTCCGCCAATTTTTAATCTAAATACCTTTACGGAAGTCGCGAACAATTACGGCACAAAGAGTTTTAAAGATTCAATGTCTCACTTGGAGAACTCGTCTCGAAAAATTGCTGACTCATACCTACATACAAAAATTAGGAATAAGGAATCTCTGCCAAACAAAACGCAGATAAATTTTTCAAATGATATGGATGTTTTGCTGGCGGAGATAGTAAGGATTAGTTAACCGCCAAAAAATTCGCCAGCCCAAGCGAGGGCGCGGCGGAAGGGGGGGGGGTGTGGGGGGAATTCCGCCGTGTTCTTGCGGGAGCGGCGATTACCATACGAGTATTATAATACTCTATAGACCAATAGTGCAACAAGTGCTAACATATCAACAAGACACTATGAAGCCACTTACTAAAAAACTTGGAGAGCAACTACGAAAAATCCGCTTGCAAAAAGGTATGTCCCAAGGGGACATCGCCAAGAAACTTGCCGTTCACCGGAGCTACATTAGCGGAATAGAGCGCGGAATTAGAAATCCTACAGTTAAAAATCTCGAAAGATTGGCTGATGCCCTCGGCGTTGATCCGCGCAATCTTCTTTCATAATTATGGCAACCTACTATCGCAACAAATACAGAGGTCGAGGCGGATATAGGCGAACGGCAACCGCCCGAAAAACAGAAAACAAGACTCCGGTGGTTCACACCGACCCTACATCCTCACGCTGGCAAAAACTCCTCAAATATTACGGCTCATGCATTTCCGTTGAGAACTCCGGAGAAATCACACTCTACTCGTCAAAAGATGGAGTGGAGTTTTTGCAGGTGCCTGCAATGGAAAAAGAGTGGATTGCGTCCGGCAAGGAAAAACTGGAATTTGAGGGTCAAAATGAAAAAATCCAAGCGTTCATCAGCGGTCCCCGATGGAGCCGCAGTCCACTTTCGTATTTCTATGGCTTTCCTTGCCACATTAAACATATTGAACAATCGCGACGAGGATGGTCGGGTCAAATAATCCAGCCCATCCTGATTTTCGGTATAGACCTCGTTCAAACAGAAACCGGACACGCTTTCGTTTTGCAATCTGATAGACCGAGAATCAACTCTGCTTTTCTCACAGATAAAAGTTTACTGACGAGCGTTGAGGAAAGAAAGCAAATCGCCGAAGCGGTTTTGGAATCATGGGACGATGAGAAAAGCAGAGGGCAAAATCTCAAAACTATTTTGGGTGCGTTCGCCGAGCTTTTGCCGCAAGAGGTTCCTTTCTCAAAAGATATTCTAGGCGGCAAAACAACAGAATTAAAAGCGGAGGGCGGTGTTTTGCCTCTTGGCGTTATTTTTCGGAGCGCGGATTCAAAATACACTGGTGGGCTAGAGCAAGAATTGAGCGAATTACGAGATACCACCGCTCCGAATGATGTATGGCGCGTAATTCTTGATAGAAACGCAGAAGTCAAAGAGGACAACGGCGATGGATTGCTGGAAATAACCGGACTGAACGATGAACAAAGAGGCGCGGTCAAAAGTGCATTCAACAATACGGTTAGTGTCATTACCGGACCGCCCGGAACCGGAAAGTCGCAAATCGTTCTTAATATTATTGCCAACGCGCTACTTCATAACGAAAGCGTTTTATTCGGAAGTAAAAACCACAAAGCGGTTGATGTCGTCATTGAAAGATTATTGCGACTTCAATCCGAGCCGGTCATTCTCAAATATGGGCAGAAGGAACGCGAGATTGAATTTGCGGAAGCACTTTTGTCCGCGATTGAACGCGCCTCAAGCTACAACAGCCAATCGCTAGAGCGAGAAATTGGCGAATACAAAAAAGAGCTTGAGGTAGTGCGTTCGGAAGAAAAAGAGGCGCAACAATCACTATTCCGCATTCTTGATCGCAGGAATCGCATAAGTCGCCTTGATGCCGCGCTTGAATCTGTCAGAGCGGAATTGCCTTCGTCAATTTCTCGCAACCTCAACTCGTATCAAAAAATCGAAGGGAAACAGGAATTTTATAACACTCTTGTTTCGTTGGGTCGCTTAGTAAAGGAAATTGACGAGGGACCCGGTTTTATTTCGCGCGTTCTTGCGCTTTTCGGTTCTACGCTGGAAAAACGAGTTTTGGAAACAGCAAAATCATTACTTCTGCTTGCGCCAGTCGAAGGCATCAATATCTCGCTCAATTCCGTTCATAACTGCCGAGAGCTTTTGACAATTTGCCGCGCCTTGAAAAAGTGGATTGATAATCAATCTGAACTTCTAGGAATTGTGCGAGAGAATGAGAACGAAGCGCGCGTAGAAGTTTTGCGGGAGCGAATCACAAAAAGCAAAGAACGCGCGATAGATATTAGCGTCATATATGTTGATGCGTTGATGAAGCGTCGTCTCAAGTCGCTTGGCCCTAAGGAACGGCGCGATATTGCGGACTATGTGAGTATCGTGCGCCGATTAGAGGGTGATGTAACAGGAGGCGAACTTGCGGAGGAGTTGAGAAATGAGCGCAAGCGAATGTTCAAAAGCGTAGTAAGGGCGTTTCCGGCGATGGCCGTTACAAATCTATCCGTCCGTCACGCACTCCCGTTGAGCGCAGGAGCCGTTGATGTCGTGATTATTGACGAAGCGTCTCAATGCGACATCGCGTCCGCAATTCCGCTACTTTATCGCGCGAAGCGAGCCGTGATTGTGGGCGACCCAAATCAGCTCACGCACATCTCTCTTTTGCATCGCGCGGACGATCAACAGTTGCAACGGCAGATTGGCCTAACCTCGACCGACGACCAACGCTTTCTTTACAGCATAAACTCTCTTTTTGAGCTTGCGCGAAGCGTTGTAGGAACGGGTGCAAAATTCGTTCACTTACTCGAACACTACAGGAGCCGCGCGGAAATTATCGGTTTCTCCAACAAAAAGTTTTATGGCGGGAAATTGAGCGTTTGGACGGATTATCGTAGGTTGCGCGGCGCCGGACATCCAGACGCGCTCATTTGGCACGATGTCGTCGGCGAGGTTATTCGGCCATCTGCTGGAAGCGCATACAATTTGGACGAGGCGAAAGCGATTGTTGCGTTGATTGAAGAAATTATCAAAAGAATTTTCGCCCACGGCGACGACTACTCCGTATCGCTCGGCGTTGTTACGCCCTTCCGAGAGCAAGCGAACAAAATCAGAGATTTGGTAGAGCAAAAGATAGACGCGGCGCAGTTGCGAAAACTGGATTTTACAGTTGATACCGCGCATAAATATCAAGGCGACCAACGCGACATTATGATTTTCTCTCCGGTTGTATCGCGTAAAATCCAGCAACGCTCGTTAGGATTTTTGGGAAATACGGTAAATCTATTCAATGTCGCGATTACCCGTGCGAGGGCGGAATTGCATATTGTCGGCGACAGGGTTGCTTGCGCTCAATCCGGCATCTCGCATCTTTCGGATTTCGTGAAGTATGTCGAGGAGTTGGAACCGGAAAATAAAAATAAAAGCGGAGGAAAATTTGAGTCGCCGTGGGAGGAAGTTTTGTATGACGCCCTCGCGCGGGAAGGTATCAGAACCATCTCGCAATATCCGTTGTACCAATATCGTCTTGACCTTGCCGTTCTTGATTCTGAAATCCCGATTGATATTGAGATTGACGGCGAGATGTGGCATCGCGACATTGACGGAGGTCGCTTGCTCTCGGATTTGAAACGAGATCAGCATCTCATCATGCATGGATGGCAAGTCAAACGATTTTGGGTGTATCAACTCCAAAATGATTTGGAGCAGTGTGTTCAGGAGATAAAGGAGATGCTAAAATCAAAATAACCGCCGCCAAAAATTCCGTCCGTTCCCGCAAGAACACGGCGGAAGGAGGGTGTGGGGGGAATTCCGCCGCGCCCGAGCAAAAAATAGAGGCCAGCCCCGCCGCCTGCTCGTTCAGAGCAGAGCCGAGCAAAATACTCTTTTCCTTAATTGGAAAAATTTTTCGGGGGCGCGCGCAAATCAGAAAATGTAAAGAGTGTTTTGCTCGGTGGCGAGCGTCAGCGAGCGGCGGCGGGGCGGCTTCATTCGTCAGGGTTCGTTTGGTAAAAAGTTCGGATTTCATTCAGGAGGGACAGCAGTCTAGAAAAGTATCGAAGGACCAAGAGGGGTCAAAATTATCTGAGAAATTTTATGACGGGAAGAAATGATAAATGCCCGTGTGGAAGCGGAAAGAAATATAAGCGTTGTTATGGGACGGGTGATCCTAACTGTAGCCTCTATATGTATGATAACAGGAAGCAATATATATCTCAGCACACAGCTAGAGAAAAGGAGGTCGTAGATTTCTTAATGAGTGTAATTGAAGAATGTAACACCGTTTTCTTTAAAAATGACAAAGAGATTACTCCGATTCCCCAGCGTATACAAATGATCGTGACCTTCAGTTTAATCGATGTATTAGCCAGTTATTGGTTTAGCTATTTAAATCAGACGGGTACCACCAATAAAAGACCAAGGGTTTGGTATGAGGAATTCTGTATAAATACCGAGAATCAATATTATAAAGGTCTCTTTACTGCAGTTAGTAGTGAGCGTCTATATAAATTTAGAAATGCCCTAGTCCACTTCTTTGGATTTGGTGAGCCGACGGAAGATATTTTTATTGCGCTAGCAGCCAATGACTTATCGGACGAAAATAAGGAAAAGATGGAAGCTGAGTTCGCCATAAGGGAACACAAAACAATTATGCTTAGGCCTAAGGACTTCTTTGACTTAGTTAGGGAAGGGGCAGTCCTTATGATGTTGAGATGGTCAAAAGTTATCGAAGAAGCACAACGCAATCGCGAAAGAGAAAAAGGGCACATTGATGGAGTTGAAAGAATCTGGAAGAAAATAAGAAATGAGGGTGCAAAAGGTATGTCACGAGAGCAGGCCGGGCTACTATCTTAGTAGATTATCTTATTCTTAAGAGAGAGCTTACTCTTCAAACACCCCAGCAAATCCCGCTTCTCAAATATCGATCCTTCGATTAGCAGATACTTCGCGTAATTTCTGATATCGGCATCTTTCGCGCGATAGGCTTCTTCGCTTTTTCCCATAATCCCTGAGTGAAATTTTTTATGCCGCTCGATCTCGGCTCCAAGTTTTTTCTTGATGCCCGAGCGATCGAGATCGATTTGGTCAATGATTTTGGTTAACTGATCAATGAGAATTTTCTCGCAGTTGATATTTTTGGCCCGGGTACAGCCGTAGTAAATATACTTGGCGATCGAGCCATCCTTCAAACTCTTGAATTTTTCCTGCGCCGTCACGCCTGAGCCACAGACGCCGCAGAAAAGCAATCGAGTGAAGGCGAATTCTTTGTTACGATTGTGGGCCTTAATTTGCAGGTGGAGCTGTTTCTGGACCTCATCGAACAAGTCTTTGGAGATTAGCGGCATATGCCTGCCTTGGAACCAGCGACCGCTCTGTTTGGGATACTCAAACGAGCCGTGGTAGAAGTGATTGTTGAGAATCACATAAACATTGCTCAAGGTGAGCGGCTTGCCGGTGCGGGTGACAAATTTAATCTCCTTGAGCCATCGGTAAATCTTTCGGCCGCTCCAGCCTTCATTAGCCACTTTGCGGAAAAGTTCTTTGATAATTGGCGCTCGATCCGGATCCACGAACACCACGCCTTTCTGATCTTTGTTCTTGGAGTTCAGGTATCCGGTTGGCGCCACCGAGGGCCAAAGCCCGAGTTCGCACTTGGTCTTGAGGCCGCGCTTTACATTGACGCTCTTGTTATCATTTTCCAACTTGGCTTGAGAGCCGAGAATCATGAGCAGGAATTTCTCATTCGGGTTGTTGGTAAAACGCTGGCTGTAAGTGCGAATCTCGATTAATTTCTTCTGGTCAAGCAGATCCACAACCGTACCAAGGTCGCCGGCGTTCCGGCTCAGCCGATCGGGATGCCAGACGAGAATACCGTTAAACTTGCCCTCGCGGATATCAATGAGCAATTTGTTGAAAACTGGCCGTTGGCCGCAGTCTTTGGCTGAGTGCGACTCACGATACATCTCGATGATGTTTAAACCGTCGCGCTGGGCAATGGTCAGCATTTCCTTAATTTGAGAATCGATGGACAAGGCTTGTTTCTCTTCGGCTTCGCTCGATTTGCGGGCGTAGAGGCAATAGCGGATAGGCTCCTGTTCTTGAAGGCCGGGAGTCGCCGTATTTCGGCGGGGTATTGCCATTGTTTCCATACGACACGAACATACCGCGAACGCTTACGAAGTCCAGATCCCAACCGCAACACAGAGCAGAAGCGGAGGGAAGTCAACTACACAAATTCGGTGAAGGAAGCTAAACTGCAAAAGTCTATCAAAAAGGTTGAAAAGATTGTAAAATATGAATATCTATATGGCTAAAGTAAATCCCGATATAACCAAAAAATTTCTACAAGAAATTAAAAACCAGGCATCCGAAATTATTGATATTGAGGGTTTAAAAATAAAGACTTGCAAGGATGTCTTTCCTCCACGAAGTAATTTCTCACGAACTTCCGAGAAATTGCATACGATTTTCGGTAATCTTAAGGGGAAGCGGATTCTTGATATAGGGACAGGTACGGGCGTGCAAGCTATTCAGGCGGCAAAAGATGGTGCTCAAAATGTTATTGCTTTAGATATAAATCCCGTAGCGGTATTGTGTGCAAAAGAAAATATTCATCTCAATGGTGTAGAGGCCGTGGTCTCAGTTTTTGAAAGTGACCTGTTTAGCAGTCTTAAAGGGGAAGAAAAGTTTGATGTCGTTATTGCAAATCTTCCTATCACAGATTTTCCGATTAAAGGAATAGTGGAGTCCGCTCTTTATGATCCTGAATATAAAATTCATCACACTTTTTTCGAAGAGGTTGGTAAGTATTTAAATGATGGGGGGATTATAATAATGACCCACGTTAATTTTAAGGGAGAAAGTGATTTTTCAGAGTTCGAAGAAATGCTGGGAGAATATGGGTACGTTCCAGAAAGGCACATAGAAATTGAAGATATTGGTTACAAGTGGAGAATGTATCGGATTATCAGGAGCAAGCTTAAAGTGTTATAATTTAATCACCATGGAATCCCACCAAACACACGATATTTCAAAAAACAGCAAATACTTTCTCTTCATAGGAATTCTCTTTGTTGCTGTATTAATGATTTCGAACACGGTCGCAGTTAAACTGGTTCAGATTGGCCCGTTTGTGTTTGCAGGAGCAATTTTCATTTTCCCAATAAGCTATATTTTTGGAGATATTCTGACAGAAGTGTATGGCTACAAGGCTTCCCGAAAAATAATCTGGTCGGGTTTTGCTGCTCTTGTACTCATGACATTTTGTTATTACTTTGTCCAAATTCTACCGTCCCCGGTCTTTTGGCAGAATCAAGGGGCTTACGAACTTATTTTGGGTACCGTACCGCGAATCGTTCTTGGATCAATTATTGCCTACTTTGTAGGAGAGTTTAGTAACTCATATGTGCTATCTCGAATGAAAATCTGGAGCAATGGAAGACGTCTTTGGATGAGGACAATTGGCTCAACAATTGTTGGTGAAGGAGTGGATAGCGTTATCTTTGGAATCATCGCATTCGCGGGAACAATACCTTTCTCCGGATTGACTACCCTTATATTGTCTGGCTATCTTGCAAAAGTTGCGTATGAAGTGGTTCTTACGCCCGTTACATACATGATTGTAAAAAAACTCAAACGAGCAGAAGGAATTGATGTGTATGACAGAGGTATCAGTTACAATCCCTTTGTGCTAAAAGAGTAGTGATGGATAACCCAATTATACAAATTTAATCAGCGAAACTAAGTTACCAATAAATAAAATTTTTGATTCATTCTTCGGCCTCGAGGTAGACATCATTCATTCTCTTACGCAATCATCCCCCAATTTCTAAGCGCGCGCTCAAAATTTTCCCGATATTTGGCTGGCACCGGCCGAACACGATTGGACTTTCGACAGTCAGCGCTCAATCGAAACAATCTGGCGTCGGCCCGTTTGACCCCGTCTTTATTTTACCGTATCATCTTAAAAATCTGGGGCCGAGAGCCCTGGTTTTTTAACCAAATGGAAGTTAGGAATATTGCGATTATCGCTCACGTTGATCATGGTAAAACTGCTCTAACCGACGCTATTTTGCGCCAAACTGGAATGGTGGGATCCGGAGTTTCTATGGACTCAAACGCGCTCGAGCGCGAGCGAGGCATCACGATTTATTCCAAAAACGCCTCGGTTAATTACCGAGGAACAAAAATTAATATCGTGGACACTCCGGGTCATGCCGATTTTGGGTCCGAGGTGGAACGCGTTCTCCGCTCGATTGATTCCGTGCTCTTGGTGGTTGACGCGCAAGAGGGGCCGATGCCGCAAACACGCTTTGTGCTCAAAAAATCTTTGGAGATTGGCCATCGGCCGATCGTGGTCTTAAATAAAATTGATAAACCGGCGGCTAATCCAGCGCGCGCGCACGACGAAATTTTGGAGTTATTTCTCGAATTGGGAGCAAACGAAGAACAGCTCAATTTTCCCGTTATTTATGCTGTGGGCAAAGACGGAGTGGCCATCAAAAATTTACAAGACGAGCGGCAAAACATCACCCCACTTTTAGATTTAATATTGGAGCGTGTACCACCCGCCGCGCAACCGACGGCACTACCATTCCGTGCCCAACCGTTTAATCTGGCTTACGATAATTTTCTAGGACGTTTAGCGATAATCCGCGTTTACGAAGGGACTGTAAAAGACGGGGACAGGGTTTTTGTAAAAAAAACGGACGGCACGATGCGTGAAGGTCGAGTGAGCAAACTCTTCACTTTCGACGGTTTAACCCGACGGCCGGTGGCGGAAGTGATGGCGGGCGATATCGCGATTTTCGCCGGAGTATCGGAAATTTATATTGGAGATACAATTTGCGCTCAACCCGACAGCCCCTTGTTGCCGACTATTCGGGTAGACGATCCGACTATTACTCTCGATTTTCTTGTCAACGATTCACCTTTTGGTGGGCGGGAAGGCAAATTTGTTACCGGCCGGCAAATTCGAGAACGTTTGGAAAAAGAGCTAGAGGTAAACGTCGGTTTGCGGGTTGAATTTGGCAACGACACGATGCGAGTCGCCGGTCGCGGCGAATTGCATATCGCGATTTTGCTCGAAAATATGCGCCGCGAGGGTTTCGAGCTCTCGGTTTCTCAACCTCAAGTGATTATTAAAGAACTGGACGGAGTAAAGTCCGAGCCATTTGAAGAGGTAATAATTGAAATTCCGGAGTCGGCACAGGGACCAGTGATTGAAAAGCTTGGACGGCGCGGGGTGCATCTCACCAGTGTGAAATCGGCGCCACCCCTGCTTCGTCTGACCCTCGAGGGTCCAACGCGCGGCCTGCTTGGCTATCGCGGGCAGTTCGTTGTCGACACCAAGGGCGAAGGCCTGCTCGCCAGTCGCGTAGTCGGTTTTCGCCCATACGCTGGCGCGATTGAAAAACGTTTAACAGGTTCAATGACCTCGATGGCGACGGGTAAAGCCCTCGGTTTTTCACTAGCCAATTTGCAAAACCGAGGCACGCTCTACATTGGCCCGGGCGAGGATGTGTACGAGGGAATGGTGATTGGCAACACCGCCAAAGGTGAGGAAATGGTGGTTAATCCCACCCGCGGCAAACAGTTGACTAACATGCGGAGCGCTGGCTCGGATGAAAAAATTTATCTTGCGCCGCCTCTGCGGATGACGATTGAACGAGGATTGGAAATTATGTCAGACGACGAATATCTCGAAATTACACCACAACACGTTCGTCTGCGAAAAAAATATTTGACGGAAACCGCTCGTTCTAAAGCCAGGCGCCAGTACGAGGATTCTTGAGCGGGCTAAAGATGAAACCGGGTTTCTCTTCAGTCGTAATTTTGCTGTCTCTATCCTTGCGAACTCGCACTAAATTATAACCAACCGGCGCAACCATTAAGCCGCCGGGCATGAGTTGGCCGAGCAGGGCGGTTGGAATCTGGGAAGCCGTGGCCGAAACGAGAATACGATCGTAAGGCCGGAGGCGCGGCCAACCAAGCTCTTTCCCGGCTTGATGGATGTTGGCATTAGCAATGCTACATCGTAGCAAACGGCGACTAGCGGCGTCGCGTAGTGGTCGAACCAACTCCACCCCATGTACTTGTCCCAACGGACGAACAGAGCGGGCAATAAGGACGGTTGACCAACCCGAACCAGCACCCACGTCAAGCACGCGCTGGCCTGGACGCAGGTCAAGCCATTCAAGCATGATAGCTAAAGTAGACGGTTGAGAAATGGTAACCTCGTAACCAAGGGGTAGAGCGACATCATCGTAAGCCCGATGACGCAAACGAGCCGGAACAAACCACCGGCGATCGGTAGCTAAGAAAGCGTCAATCAGTTTTTGGCTTTTGAGCGCGCCGGCGGCGACTAGGTCGTTAACTAGGGTTTTCATCGAGGACTCCATAGGCGTAACATACCATAAATTTTTTGCCGTGCTAAAATCAAATGATGAAAAGTTGGTTGGCGGCGGTATTGGTGGCCGCGATTGCCGTTCTTGTGGCGATAGTTCTACCGCGTTGGTGGCGCGGAGTAAACTGTGATTACAATTTCAGCGATTTTGCGGTAATTGATTCGCAAGCGGCAGTGGCTGACGGCGAGACAAGTGACCGGTTTGCCGGTTGGTATCGCGTGGAGTCGGAACCCTGCGGATCCGCTTGCCAAAATTCAAAAATCATCAGGCAACGCGATGATACTATTATCGTTTCCGGCCTTTTGTCTGAATCGGGTTTGGATTACCGACCAGATAGCCGTTTACTTATTGCCCGTGCGGGTGAGATGAGAGGCGATGAATACTATTTTCTTAATGAACGAACCGGGCTCGAACCACTTTGTCGGAAAACCGCTTTAACCAAAAACAACTGCGCCAACTCCGGGCCCCTCGCGGCTCGTCATCCGTTGACCGGCGAGATTCGCGAACTCTCTGATGGTTGTGCCGTGCCGCTTGGTTGGACGGTTTTTCCTCGCCTCTAGGAAACCAAGAACATCTGGCTGCTGATAAAGCCAAGGTAGGGGATAAGGAGAATAGCCGCTTCCCACCAAGTAATCCGTCGTTCGCTACGCACAAACCAGATGAAGAGTAGCGCTGGCACCGCGACCCATAGACGCACCGAGGCAAAAGAGGTCAGATGGTGAAAATCAAACGGGCTAGCCACAGCAACGAAACCAAGAACAAGAGTGGAGGGAATGATGACGGACCCCATTAAATTGCCCAAGATGATCCAATTTTCTTCACGTTTGGCAGAAACAGCGGCGAAATAAATTTCGGGTAAGGCGCTACCCAAACCGGTCACGAGAAAACCGAGCATGATAATGGGAACATCGAACGAGCGAGCAAAAAAAGAAGCGGCCACAACTACCACTTGACCGGCGGCCAAGAGTAAAAGCAATCCTAAAAACATCCAACCGAGATTGGCAAAAATTGCGCCGAGTCGGGGGCCACTAACCGGATTATTTCTTGACGCGCTAGAGTTGTTTGAGAAATTTTCTTTTTTAGAAAACAGCCAGCCAACATAAAGTGAGAAAAGGGCCAACAACATTAAGCCATCACCACGCGAAAGGGTATTGTCCCAAGCGAGAAGCAGGGGTAAAACGGCCGCAAGGGTGGTAAACAGGGCGGTGATTTGGGTAACACGGCTGTTGGTAACTAGCACTTTTCGTCGGCTCAAAAAAACCGCTAATGCGACGGCCAGAGTGATCGCGCCCATGTTGTTGCCCGTCACGTCGCCGAAAGACAGTTGCGGCACACCCTGCCGGATGGCCGCCAAACCAACCACAAAATTTGGTAGAGAAGAGGCGAGAGCGATAACAAAAAAAGAGACGACGAATTCGCGCCAATTTAAAAAACGGGCCAAACGCACCAAGCCGTCAATCAGCCACTGACTGGCGGGATAAAGGGCCAGCAAACCAGCTAGTAATAAACAGCTGTGGAAAACAAACACGTCATTATTGTAACAAATTTAATGTTATAATTCCTGGAGTAAGTCCTGCAATGTTCTGATGCTACCGAGAGTCCTAATGTTCGGTTGGGAATTCCCGCCCCATAACAGCGGCGGGCTCGGTACCGCTTGCCTCGGATTGGCTCGGGCAATGGTTGAAGAAGGGCTCGCATTAACTTTTGTTCTTCCTAAGCGTTTGGGCGTGGTTAACGCGCCGTTTCCAATTTTTTTTGCCGACATTCCTAATCTGAAAGCCCGAGCGGTAAACAGTTTGCTCTATCCTTATGTGACGAGTGAAGCTTATACCCAAGTGCGGCGTCAAACTGGTTCGTCGTTCTACGGCGATGATTTAGTGGGAGAAGTTCTCTCATATGGCGAACGAGCATCGATAATTGCCGACGAAACAGATTTTGATGTAATCCACGCCCACGACTGGTTAGCATATCCGGCTGGCTGGAAAGCCAAAGAACGTTCGGGTAAACCTCTGGTCGTCCATGTTCACGCCACCGAGTTCGACCGCACCGGCGGCGCAAACGTCAATCAACGGGTCTACGAAATCGAAAAAGAGGGGATGCAACGAGCTGATCGAGTCGTGGCGATTAGTCGTCTCACTCGCAACCAAGTGGTGCGTCACTACGGTATTGATTCAAGCAAGGTCGTGGTGGTCCACAATGGCATTGATTGGCCCCAAGATGACGCGCCGGCTTTGCCGGCGCTTTGCCGATGGCGCGAACGCGGGTACGGTGTTGTCTTGTTTGTGGGACGAATTACTTTACAAAAAGGCCCGGATTATTTTGTTGCCGCCGCGAAACGTGTGCTGGAATTAAATCCCAAGGTTTATTTCGTCGTCGCTGGCTCGGGCGACATGGAAGCCCAGACTATCCGCCAAGCCGCCGCGCTCGGCATTGCCGACAAAATGATGTTTGCCGGCTTCGTCCGCGGACGCGAACTGGCCGCACTCTACCGCGCCGCCGATGTCTACGTTTTGCCCTCCATTTCAGAACCCTTTGGTTTGACGCCGCTCGAATCGCTAACCTACGGTACACCCGTTATAATTTCCAAACAATCGGGCGTGGCGGAAGTACTTCGCCACGCCTTGAAAGTTGATTTTTGGGATATTGAAGAAATGGCCAATCAAATCATCTCGGTTTTGCGTTATCGCCCACTGCGACAAACCTTGAGCCACAACGGCCACGCCGAGACAAAAAGCATTACTTGGCGCGCAACTGCTCAGAAGTGCCGCGCGATTTACAATATTCTTCTCGGTCAACCAGCGACGACTTAGTTTTATAAACTATTTTTGAGAAAAAACATCCCGCACTGTGTCCATACAGCGCGGGATGGAAGGAGTAGCCGCCGATGAAGAAACGGCTACATGGTAAACGAGATCGCCTGTTGTTTGGTTGTTGGAAGGGTGAATCTAAACATCTTCGCCAATAGACAAAGCAGGGTTAGACCGACCGCCGGAGCAATGATCGAAATTACCGCTCGATCCCAGTCGACGATGATTCCGCTTGCCGACAGCCACCGCGATATAACCCACCCCCAAACAACCAAAGAGGCGGTAGTGACAGCGAGAGACCAAATCGCCTGGTCAAAAAACATTGACGGCGATTCCAAAAACCGCCCGAGACCAACCCATTGCGTTCCGCGAATAGCCAATTCTGTCGAGATGGCCATAAACGTGCCGATGGCCGCACAGAAAGCAAACGGCAAACCGTCGTTGGAACAGGCGCCAGTAAGCCACTCGCCGCCAATCCATCCTGATACCCCAACAACAGCGGCTAACATTTCTGGCCACCATCGACGAAGCTGTTGCGAGACTCTAAGGTTGTTCTCTTTGTTCCGCCCCCTTTTCCTGCCTTGGGCTCGAAGATTAACACACCAGGTGACTATCCGATTGTACACGTAACAACAACCGGCCACCAAAAATCCGATAACAATAATGAGAAGGCCGACGGCTCTGACCAACCACCAAAACCATTTGTTGCCGTCAACAGAAAGCCTGGTGACTTGGTCGGCTAAATTGTTCCAATCAGTACTCGTTGCAACAGACACGGACACGGGTGTCGCTGATTTATCAATAGTCGCGACAACACCGGTCACTGTTGGCACATTCACCCCTTCGGCCAATTCTGCTTCGCCAACAAAAGACACTTCCCGCATCTCGCCTTCCGGTCCATGAATCGTGCCGGTGAAGTTGACATCCCCCACCAGCACCCGATAAAAATCTTCATCGACCGCAGGTTGACGCCAAACGTAACCGGCGTTGATCATCGGCTTGTCCAACACCAGTTCTACCCAAAAAGGATCGTCGCCAAGGGCCACAAACACCGATCCTTTTTCATCGAGCCAAACTGCCAAAATCTCTTGGTTTGGCATCTTGATCTCGATGGCCGTGTCCCGCACCCGCCATAATTCCATCCCCCCAAAGGCGAGAGGGGTGGCAAGCGCATCACGAATCTCCGCTTCGACCATCTGCCGTTCGCCCGCCAATGCCACCGGCACGAACAGGGCGGTAGTCGAAAAAGCCACCGCAAACCGCAAGGCGTTCAGAAAAGTCTTCATCTCTTTTCTCCAGACGTTGGACCACGAACACAGGCGCCATAAACGCTATGACGCCACGGACTTCTATGAGCGAACAGGCCTCTGACTTATCCCTTGTCAAAGACCCGATTGTCTGTCTTAAGTATATACCTCTCATTAAAAATGTCAATCAAACAAAAAACCGCCTCGGAAGTGGGGAAAACCCCAACGACCGAGGCGGCTGCGCGTTGCGAGTTAGCGGGGAGCCAACTCGCGTTACCCGAGCGCCGGGCGGCGCTCGAACATTTGACGATCATGATTACGACGACGGCGTTCAAAGAACGCCGTCAGGGCGCCGATTCCGAGAAAAGCCAGCGTAGCCGGCTCTGGAACGACGCGAAAGTTGCCGGCGGCGACGTAACCATTGACGGTTACGCCGGCCAACGTTCGGTGAAAAGTCTCACCAAAAAAGGTGCTTTCATTCTCATAGACGCTCCCGCTCACACCATTGATGTGGGCGATGCCGTTGGCGGTAGCATAAACGCTCATCCAGCCGGTTTGGTCTTCCGGCCAGAGACCGGCCGTAACATTCCCGTCAAGGGTAAACGGTGTGTTAAATTCACACACTAACTCTCCGCAGGCAATTTGGGAAAACTGATAGTGGGTGCCCCCTCCCAACGTATTGCCGGCAACGAGCTCGCTCCAGAGTCTCTCTGGAACTTCGTCGACGGGAGCAAACTCCGTCTCCAGACGCATTTGAAACTGGAGCGGACCCCCTTCCTTTGGATCAAAAAACCATAGATCGGCCGAGGTGTGAATGGGAGCCCAGTTTTCGCCGTTGGCCCAACCCGATATCCAATCATACCCATCACCAACCCCGTTTCCGGTGTAGATGCTGATGGGCTCCGCCCGCGCCGTCGTCGTGATCACCACGCACGCACTCAAAATCGTCAAAATCAAAGAACTTGTCTTTCTCATCCGCGTTTCTCCTTAGGTTTGCGGACTGTTGGTTAAGCCAGCCGCGCGGCCAGTTTTAACCTACCTCTTGCTATGCTAGCACAAAGATATTTTTTAGTCAATAGGTGGAGAAGGAGCGCTCTGTTAGAATAGTCAAATGTCTAAAACCTTTCTTTCCGGCGTTAAACCGACCGGCCAGCCACATCTTGGCAACTATTTCGGCGCGATCCGCCAATTTATAAAATTGCAAAACGAATATCCGGGCTGGGTAATGATTGCCGATCTCCACGCTCTCACCACCACGACTGATCCGAGCGCTCTCCGGCGCGACACTCAAAACCTTCTTATTGATTACCTTGCTCTTGGCCTCGATCCAGCGAAGGTCATAATCTTTCGGCAATCGGCAGTGCCCGAGCATACCGAATTGGCATGGATTTTTGCTTGTCTCGCCACAACACCTTATCTTACCCGCGCTCACGCGTACAAAGATGCCTTGGCCAACGGCCGGGAACCGAGCGCCGGCCTCTTTACTTACCCCTTGCTAATGGCCGCCGACATCCTGCTCTACGATGTTGATCTGGTGCCCGTGGGTAAAGATCAAAAACAGCATTTGGAAATTGCGCGCGACTTGGCAGAAAAATTTAATAGAATTTATGGAGAGACGTTCCGTCTGCCCGAACCACTGATTATGCCGGAGGTCGAAACCGTGCCCGGCCTCGATGGTCGCAAAATGAGTAAAAGCTACGGCAACACCATCCCGTTGTTTGCCGCGGACGACGAGGTCGCTAATTTGGTGATGAAAATCCCCACCGATTCGCGGGCGGTGGGGGAGCCCAAAGACGAACAATCTTCCCTCTACCAAATTTATAAACTTTTTACCGCCGACAATGTCGAAAATGGAACGTTGGGAGAAAAATTTTTGAGTGGCGGCGTTGGTTACCAAGAATTCAAGGAAAACCTGATTAGCGTAATCCAAAAATTTGCGGCACCGCTTCGCGCCAAACGGGCCGAAATAGCTACCGACCAAAAATTACTTGAAAGAACATTGGAAAACGGAGCAAATGCCGCTCATGACCAAGCCGCGAGTAAAATGGCCAAAGTTCGTCGACTCGTTGGTCTTTATTAAGGGAAATGGCAGATAATTTTTCCGTAAAATTGGCCGATTTCGAGGGGCCGCTCGAGCTCCTGCTTGAGCTGATCGAGCGGCGTAAATTGCATATCAGCCGGGTGGCCCTCGCCGCCGTCGCTGACGACTTCGTCACCTTCCTCCAAGAGCACCCTGAGCAAACACCGGGCGTTCTCGCCGACTTCCTGTTCGTTGCTTCTACCTTGATGCTTATCAAATCAGCTTCGCTACTCCCAAAATTAGAATTAAGCGAGAACGAGATAACCGATATGGACGAACTGGAACGGCGCCTGCGGGGTTATAAAATTCTCGTTGCGGCCGCCGCTCAACTGCGGTCTCTCTGGCTCGTTCGACCAATTTTCTCGCGACCAGCCATTCCCGCCCAACCAATTTTTTCCCCGCCGTCCAATCTAACGCAAATAGATTGGCCGGCAATCATTCGTGGCCTGTTGCGAGCGATACCCGCCACTAACACGCTACCCACGGCCGCGGTGCGTCGAGTAATCAATTTGGAAACCGCGATCGCCAGACTGTCGGAAAGAATTGGCCGCGCCTTGCGGTTAAATTTTCAACAATACGTGGGAGATCCGAAGGATAAGGCGAACATTATTGTCAGTTTTCTCGGTTTGCTTGAGCTCGTCCGGCGAGGCGCAGTGACTGCGACGCAAGCACGGCAATTTGCGAATATTGAAATCGAAACAGCAACGGCTCCCGTTACTCCTCGTTATTAAATTAACAAAAGTTCTGATTTGCCCTACAATTTATTAGCTTATGGATTTACCTAGTCGTTTAATTGCTGTCTTATTTACACAGGCCGAGCCGCGCCCAAGGGCGTGGCTAACTACAAAGCTCGCAATTTCCGCAACCGAACTCGCGGACGCCTTACCCGTAGCGCAATCGCGTCTACAAGAAGCGGGACTGAATCTGCTCGACACAGGAGAAGATTTGGCTCTCGGCACCACGCCAGAAGCCGCCTCTCTAATTGAGTCCTTGCTCGCCGCGGAGCGAAACGGTGATCTTAGTCAGGCCGCCCTAGAAACCCTGACGATCGTTTTATATCTGGGTCCAATTAGCCGAGCCAAAATTGAATATTGGCGGGGAGTCAATTCTGCTTTTACCTTGCGCTTGCTTGCTCTGCGTGGTCTGATCGAACGGAGCCCGGACCCAAACGATAGCCGGAGCTATCTGTATCGCCCGACGGTCGACGCTTTGGCTAAGTTAGGAGTGGGGGAGGTATGCGCTTTGCCGGAATACAATTCCATCCGACAAGAGATTGCGAAAATTTGTCCGAGTGAAAATGAATCAGTGGAATCTCAAAATTAGTTTGTGGATATTGGCCTTTGGAGCCGTCCTTTTTTCCTGGGGCTGGCCTATTCAACTGGAAAGCGTGAGCCGGAAACCCCAACTCGCGCTCGAAACAACCTCGCCTGATCAGTATTTTTCCAGTTTGGCCAAAACCGCGCCGACTGTGGCAATTTACGATCTGACAACCGACCGTTTTATTTACGAGCGTCAAGCAAGCACTCCGCGTCCTTTGGCCTCACTCACAAAAATAATGACGGCGCTGGTTACTCGTGAAGAGTTGCCCCCCGCGACGATTGTGCCAATTACGCCCGTCGCCCTTCTCGCCGAAGGCGATAGTGGCTTTCTCGTCAACGAAGAATGGCGTTTGGAGGATTTACTCGATTACACACTCGTCACTTCTTCTAATGATGGCGCCGTAGCTGTTGCGACCGCGGTCGAGACAAGTCAAAAACAAAAATTTGAAGAGTTGATGAACGCCAAGGCCGCAGCCCTCGGCTTAGAAAACACCGTCTTTCGTAATCCAACCGGACTCGACCTTTCTCTCATAGAGAGCGGGGCTGAAAGTTCGGCACGCGATATCGCGAAAATTTTCGCCTATGTTTGGCGTTATCATCCGGAAATACTTGAGCTCACCAATCGACCAGTAATTATTCGTCGCTCCCAACAACAGATAATTCATCGCGGGGAAAATACGAACAAATTTTCCAAATATCTTTCTGGTCTGCTGGCTTCCAAAACCGGTTTTACCGACCTCGCGTCGGGCAATCTGGTCTTTGCGGTTGACCGAGGCCTCGGTCAACCGCTCGTAGTGGTTATTTTGGGCGCTGATCGTGATTCTCGGTTTGTCGACGCGCTTGAATTAAATCACGGTTTGTTTGATTATTTTACCGAACAACCAGCCGCATGACTCCGACAATCTTAAACGTTTTGAAGGTCCTTCTGCCTGCCGCTACCGCCTTTGCATTGGGTGTCGCAGGAACGCCTCTTTTAACTCATTATCTTTACAAACATCGTTTGTGGAAAAAACGAGCTGGCAAGATCAGCCCGGACGGCCGCGAGGCCAAAATTTTTAATCAGCTCCACGAAACGAGAGAAGTCGGCACCCCGCGTTTTGGCGGTGTGGTTATTTGGGGAAGCGTCATTTTCACTGTTGGCTTGTTTTCGATCATTGGTAGTTGGTGGCCGGAAACAGTTTTTCAAAAATTAAATTTTTTAAGTCGAAATCAGACCTGGCTACCGCTTTTTACTCTGGTGACCGCTTCGCTCGTCGGCCTGGTTGACGACTGGTTTCAAGTAAGTGAACGCGGACGCTATATTTCTGGCGGTTTGCGTTTCAGCCACCGTCTAATAATCGTCACCGCGATTGGCCTAATCGGCGCTTGGTGGTTTTATTTTAAGCTCGAGCAATCCTCAGTGATCATCCCTTTTATCGGCGAATGGAGTGTCGGCTGGTTGATTATGCCGATTTTTGTAATCACAATGCTCTGGCTTTTCGGTAGTGGAGTAATTGACGGCTTAGACGGATTAGCCGGCGGCTTGATGGCTATAATTTTTGCCGCCTACGCCGCGGTTGCTTTTTTCCAACACCAAATTGATCTCGCGGCCCTGGCCGCTGTAATCGCCGGCGCCACCTTAGCATTTTTGTGGTTCAATATCCCCCCAGCTCGTTTTTATATGTCCGAAACCGGCATTCTTGGGCTGACGACGACTTTGACGGTCTTTGCCTTCCTAACCGATTCAATTTTAATTCTGCCCCTAATCGCCCTACCTCTGTTTGTAACAGCGCTGTCGGTGGTAATCCAGCTCTCGTCCAAAAAGTTCCGTCACGGAAAAAAAGTCTTTTTGGTCGCTCCACTTCATCATCATTTCGAAGCTCGGGGGTGGCCGCCTGCCAAGGTGGTGATGCGTTACTGGGTAATCGGTATAATCTGCGCCCTGCTAGGATTGATTATTTTGTTAATCGGAACTTAAACATATGCTGGCTCGTCGTTCCGGCCGCACTTTTTTTGCTTTCACTTTATTTTTTGTGTCAGTTGGATTTTTTGTCTTTCTGTCTTCCTCTCTGGGTTTGCTACCGCGTAACGGCGCCTCGTTTTTTACCGTGGTTGCCAAACAATTTATTTATCTGCTCGGTGGTCTATTGGCCATGCTCCTTGTCTCGCGCGTCCCGCACACATTTTGGAAAAAATACAGTGTATGGATTTTTCTTGTGGCACTCACACTAACTGCGCTGGTGTTTGTTCCCAGTCTCAATTTAACTTCCGGCGGCGCCCAACGTTGGTTAAAGCTTGGACCGCTCTCCTTCCAGCCGGTTGAATTTCTCAAATTGGCGACAATCATTTATTTAGCGGCCTGGCTTTCGCGTCGGCAAACACCGCTTGATTCTCTGCATTATGCCGTCACTCCGTTTTTGGGAATCTTTGTTTTGCCCGGTCTTGTGCTATTCCTCCAACCAGATTTTGACGCCCTGATGATTATGTTTACAGCCGGTTTGGCAATCTTGATTATTCGCGGCGTACGTTGGCGCCATATTTTGCTTTTACTGTTAATCTTATCTCTCGCCGGTGTTGGGCTAGGGTACCGGAAGCAACACGTTAAAGATCGCGTGGTTGCTTTTTTCAGTTCGGAACAAATCCTAGATCGGCAGGGAATCGGCTATCAATTAGATCAATCGCTTCTGGCATTGGGATCAGGCGGTCTTTGGGGACGCGGCCCGGGTCAGAGTTTACAAAAATTTAAATATCTACCAGAGCCAGTGGGCGATTCAATTTTTTCCGTCGTCGGCGAAGAATTTGGTTTTATGGGTGCCAGCGTTTTGGTGCTATTGTTTGTTATTTTCGGGCTCTGGGGTCTGAAAATCGCCAACCGGGCGCCAGAGACGTTTGGTAGACTCCTTGGTTCAGGAATAGTTATAATGGTGGTAGCGAGCGCGTTTACGAACGTTGGTTCAATGCTGGGGGCGATTCCTTTAGCTGGCACCACCCTGCCATTCGTCAGTCAGGGCGGCACAGCGTTGGTTTTCAACTTGATCGGGGTCGGAATCTTACTAAATATTGCGCGTAGCCGGCGTTAAAATATGAAAATAGTTTTAGCGGGTGGAGGAACAGGGGGGCATTTTTATCCCTTAATTGCCGTGGCTGAGGCCCTGCGTTCTCTCGCTCAAGAGAAACGCCTAGTCGACATAGAACTTTTCTATCTGGCGGATCACTCCTATGACGAAAATCTATTATTCGAAAATCAAATCAAGTTCCGCCGCGTGACTGCTGGTAAGATTAGGCGCTATTTTTCTTTGGCCAACTTTTTTGATTTATTTAAAACCCTATCCGGTTTAGGGCAAGCCCTGTGGCATCTGTATCTCATCTATCCCGACGCCGTCTTCAGCAAGGGAGGAGCCAACAGCTTTCCGGTGGTGCTCGCCGCCCGCTGGTTAGGAATTCCGGTGGTTATTCATGAGTCCGACGCCCACCCGGGACGCGTCAATCTTTGGTCTGCAAAATTTGCTCGATTGATTGCTCTAGCGCACGCGTCAGCGGAAAAATATTTCCCTCGTAGCAATACTGTGGTTGTTGGTAACCCAATCCGCGCCCGACTGCTTCATCCCATCCATCAGGGGGCGCGGGAATTTTTAGAATTAATCGACGACCGACCAATTATTTTTGTAACCGGTGGATCACAGGGCTCGGCCCTCCTCAATGATACGATTATTGATCTCCTGCCCCGCCTGCTTACTAAATATCAAATTATCCATCAGCTTGGTGAAAAAAATATCGAAGAAGCTGAAAAACGAATCAATTATTTTCTGCGCGAAGCCCCAACCGAACAACAAAAACGCTATAAACGTTTTTCTCATTTAAACACCGAAGCGATGCAGGTGGTGGCCGGAGCGGCGGAGTTAGTAATTTGTCGCGCCGGCTCCTTCATCTTTGAAATTGCCGCTTGGGGATTGCCGTCAATCGTTATCCCGTTGCCGATAGAGATAAGCCATGATCAAATGGAAAATGCCAGAGTCTACGCTAAAGCCGGCGCGGCGAGCGTCATTGAGCAAAAAAATTTGACGCCGTCGGTGTTGATAACCGAGATTGATCGTCTGATGGGGGATAAGAATCTGCGAGCAGAAATGTCGCGAAACGCCAAGGCTTTTTCCCGACCGAACGCTGCGCGTTTAATTGCTGACGAGCTGATCAAGCTTGGTTTGACCCATGAACAATAAAAAAATGGAGAAAGTCATCACCAGATTTGCTCCGAGCCCCACTGGGCCGCTCCACGTCGGGGGAGCACGCACAGCGTTGTTTAATTTTCTGTTCACTCGGCAACGTCAGGGAAAATTTTATTTGCGGATTGAGGATACTGATACCGCTCGCTCTAAGCGAGAATTTGAGCAAAATATCTTGGACGGCTTAGCCTGGTTAGGGCTTGAGTTTGATAATTCCGATCTAATTCGGCAATCAGAGCGGAAAACTTTTTATCAAGCACAGTTAGAACAATTGCTTGAAAAAGACTCAGCTTACATTTCTGCCGAGGTGGGGGAGGATGGTCAAAAAAGAAATTTGATCCGTTTTCGCAACCCTGGGTCAGTGGTTCATTTTACCGACTTAATCCGTGGTCCAATCACTTTCAAAACTCAAGAGCTCGGAGATTTCGTCATCGCTAAAAGTTTAACCGAGCCGCTGTATCATTTTGCCGTCGTGGCTGACGACGCCCAAATGGGCGTTACGCACGTCATCCGCGGCGATGACCATATTGCAAACACGCCGAGGCAGATCTTAATCCAACGCGCTCTCAATGCGCCAACGCCCGATTACGCCCACCTGCCTCTGATTCTGGCTCCTGACCGCAGCAAACTCTCAAAACGCCGTGGGGCCGTCTCTGTTTCTGATTATCGGAATCAGGGTTATTTGCCCTCGGCCATCCTTAATTTTTTGGCTCTTCTCGGCTGGCACCCACGCGATGATCGAGAGATCTTCAATCTATCAGAATTGATTATAAATTTTGATTTTTCGAGAATTCAAAAAGGTGGAGCGATCTTTAATCTGGAAAAACTGAATTGGTTAAACCGAGAGCACTTGCGTCAACTGTCTGATGCAGAATTCATCAATCTTGGCCAAGCCTTTGTGCCCCCAACAATTAAGCTAGAAAAAATTTTGCCGGTGGTGCGCGAGCGGATTGCCAATTTTGGTGAACTGCGAACCTGGGCCGAGGCCGGAGAATATGATTATTTTTTTACGCCTCCGAAAATTACCACCGCCTTGCTCGGCGAGACTAAAGAGTTGTTAGAGTTAAAAAATATTTTGCTTAATCTGCCAGCTCAAGAATTTACCGTTCCCGGGTTGCGAAAGGCCATAATGCCCTACGCCGACCAGCGCGGACGGCGCGCTGTACTTTGGCCTTGGCGAGTGGCCTTGACTGGACGTGAAAAATCGGTCGACCCATTTACCACATCGACGATCCTCGGCCGTGAGGAAACAATTAGAAGAATCGATGCCGCGCTTATCGAGAAATAATTTAAATTGGCTCGCCTTAGGAGCTTTTTGCCTTGTCAGCGGGTGTTTTTTCTTAGTCATTAATGCCAAGGCGCAAACCAAGATCGAACTTGAGCAAAAAATCGCCGACCATAATCAAAAAATAATTCGCCTAGAACAAGAGATAGCCGAGTATGAAAAAAAATTAACCAGTGTCAACACAGAAGCGGTTGGCTTAAAAGGAGAGCTAAGCCGCTTAGAGTTAACAAGAAAAAAATTGCAAGCCGACATTTCGTTAACGGAAGAAAAAATCGCCGCTTCGCAAAATCGCTTGCGTGAACTGGCTGACGATATCAGCTTGCGCGATAAAAAAATAATCCAACACGAAAGCGCGCTACGGAGTATCTTTCGAACCTTTCGCCATTACGATGGTTTCGCCGCGGTGGAGGTAGCTCTAGCTTATGATCGCTGGTCTGATTTTTGGCGCGAAACCGATAACCTGATTGCTCTCGAGGCCAAGTTGGAAACAGAAATTTCCCACCTTGATAGCGAACGTAGCGAGCTCCAAATCGATCACAAATCGGCCACTTTAGAACAAGCACGATTAGACCAACTCAAAAGTCAGTTATTCGACCAAAGAAAAATCGTTGAGAACAATAAAAACTACACCGCTGACCTGTTGCAAGAAACCAAAAATGAAGAGGCCAACTACCGTCAGATTTTAGCTGATCGGAAACAAAAAAAGGAAGCATTTGAGCGCGAACTGTTCGAATTGGAATCGCAACTGCGAGTAATCATTAATCCCAACAGTTTACCGGCGGCCGGCCAAGGAGTTCTTCGTTGGCCGCTTGAATCTATCACAATTACTCAACAGTTCGGCAAAACGGTTGATGCGCGCCGGCTCTATGCCTCCGGCACACACAATGGAGTAGATTTTCGCGCGGCCGTCGGCACGCCGGTTAAGGCCGCTCTGCAGGGTCAGGTGATCGGAGTGGGGGATACTGATCTCGTCTGCCCGAAAGCGTCTTACGGGCGCTGGATACTTATCCGGCACCCCAACGGTCTTTCCACCCTTTACGCCCACCTCTCACTTATTAAAATTACCGAGGGGCAGATCGTGAATACTGGCGATGTGATTGGGTATTCGGGCAATACTGGTTACACAACAGGACCCCATCTTCATTTTACCGTCTATGCCACTCAAGGTGTGGAGATAATCAAACACGCAAGCCGAGTCTGCCGGGGGACTTACACTTTACCTGTGGCGCCGCCTAATGCTTATCTTGATCCGCTTATTTATTTATAAAAATGAAAATTCTATTAACTATTATATTGCTAACCGCTGGTTTACTCTACTTTAGAGAGGACGTAAAAAACATTATCGAATCTGAATCATTCCAAAACCTTATTTCACAGATAATCATTTTTGCGAAGCAGGCGTTCGTGGCGCTCCAACACCTTTTTACAGCAATAAGTGAATGGTTTGAGTCTCTCTTGACCTAAGCATAATATTATGCTATTATGAGAGAAATAGTGGACGGCCCAGGACGCTTGTGCTATGATAGCCATGTCCGCCAAAGCCATTATTTTAATGGCTTTTTTCAGTTTTTAGCTTATTCATCCAATTGTACAAATAGGTCTGGCAAGCCTCATATCCGCTTTGCAGTTTATTCCCGGTACCGGATCGAACGGATCGTCCGAAATACCCACGGCAGCAACTTTTACACCCAAGAATGACACAGCCGCTTTTGAGGCGCTAATTTTGCGTGTGGCAACGTCTTACGGAGTTGATCATAAAGCGGCTCTCAAAATTGCGCACTGCGAAAGCAATTTACGCCAATGGAAAGACAATGAATCGGGCGAGGTTTTACGTGGGCGCAAAAATAAAGACGACGTCGGTTTGTTTCAAATCAACGAAAGCTACCACCTGAAGCAAAGCCAAGAATTGGGCCTCGATATTTACACCGCGGATGGGAATGTGGAATATGCCATCAGTTTAATGAAGCGCGATGGCTTACGCCATTGGCACTGGAGCAAGCCCTGTTGGGGAAAGTAAAATTGTTGGTCGCAAAAGATATATTGTGCGACGTTATAAACCCGGGCAATTAGCGGCTGGCGTATAGCCGGCCTTTTTTGCCTCTTCCGCCGTGTTAAACCAAATTTTATTCTCCTCTTTAATACGAGTCGCTCCGGGACACCACGGGAAATGGTATTTGGTGCTGTTTTTAGAAGCGACAAATTTACCGGCTGATGACGGAACCAACGTCTTGGATGCCACTGGCGCTGTTTGAGACGGCATAATTTCATCCGGGCGCCAATCAAAACGCACTGGCTCCCTCCCCTCCCCTAGGGATGATAATTTTCCTAGACCGAATCCTAACGTCGCCGTCAAGATAATAATAGAGGGCAAAAAAAAGGCCGAGCGCTTGATATTTTCCCGCCAAGTTGCTAGACTAAAAACCACTTAAATAATTATGGCACATCGTAAAGCTGGCGGTACAGTTAAAAACCTGCATGATTCCCAACCCAAGTATCTGGGAATTAAGGTTGGGCAAGGCGGGGCAGTAAAACCTGGGATGATCATCGTCCGTCAACGCGGCACTCGTTTTACAGCTGGAGCCAACGTGGGTCTCGGCAAAGACCACACTATTTTTGCTACAAGGGCAGGTTTGGTTAACTTTTCCAAACGTCAAAAAACCAGTCACGACGGCAATCGCCGGACGATCAACGAAGTTTCGGTTATTTCGCCTCTACCGCGAGAGTAAAAGAAGCGTTTTCTTCGCCGTCAGTAATAATAAGCTCGTGCTCTCCTGTTTTTTTAATTGGCTTTTCTAATTGGAGCCATTCCGGTTTAAGACCGGCCGCTAACTTGCCCAAACTCTTCAAAATAGCGACGGCCGACAAACCAACAAACAGGTGACCTTGTTCGTTTGCTTTGCATTTGATAGTAAAACGTTGTTTATCAATTGAAGCCAATGTTTGGTTTTTGAGGGCCTTAGCCAGCTTGGCCTCTTCCTTAGCTTGCGCTTGATGTCTAACCGCCCGCGCCAAAGCCGCCTCCGTACCCATCTCGGCCAAACCCCGGGGCAAAAGATAATTACGTCCAAAGCCGGGCTTGACTTCTCGAATTTCATATTTTCTGCCCACCTTGGGCACGTCTTGCAACAAAATAACCTTCATTTGGAGTGATTGTAGCCGAAAACCAAGCTTATTTCAAGAGACGCACGGCTTCTTCAAGTTGCTTATCAAATTTTTCATCGCGACGCTCGTCGTCGCTTAACTCCACGACCGTTTGGGGAGTTAAACCGGCGCTCGAGATATCGTGGCCATTGGGTGTGAGCCAATGCGCAACAGTTAATTTGATCGCGCTATCCCCCGGCAGAGAGATAAGCTCTTGCACCGATCCTTTGCCAAAAGTCTTCTCGCCTACTAGTCTGGCGCGGCCGTGTTCGGACAGAGCGGCGGCGAAAATCTCGGAGGCCGAGGCCGAACCACCGTCGACCAAAATTGCTAATCGTAATTCTTGGCTAAAAATGTTGTAACCACGGCTACGATAGACTTTGGGATCCTTCCCCGACCCACGACTCTCATAAACTATTGGCTCGCCAAGGGGCAAAAACCAACTGGCGATATCGACCGCTGACTCCAAATAACCACCGGGATTGCCACGCACATCAACAATTAAACGCGGCGTCTTGGCTTTAATAAATTCACGTAAGGCGTTTCGAAAATCGCTCGAGGCGTTAGCGCTAAAATTAAACAAACGAATAACAAAAGTTTTGTCTTCCCCCTCGCCTCTAATTTCCGTTTTGATGGTCGGCACTTCAATCCGCCGTCTGGTTAGGTCAAAAACCAAAGGCGCGCGTTCTCCTTTTCGGCTAATTGTTAATTTAACTTTGGTACCAATTTCTCCCCGGATCAACTCAACCGCTTCTGATACTGACATATCGGCTGTTGATTTATCGTCTACTCGAATAATCTGATCGCCAGAACGAATACCGGCTCTTTTTGCTGGCGTGTCGGGCAGAGGGGCGATCACCACCAGTTTGCTATCACGAACACCAATTTCTATTCCCAAACCGCCGAAGTTGCCACGAATATCATCTTCAAACAACTTCCGTTCGGTGGGTGGGAAAAAAACCGAGTACGGATCATTAAGCGAATCCACCAACCCGCCGATTGCCGCCCAAACCCGTTCTTCCGTCGGCGGTGTGGTGGTAGCATAGCGTTCGTCAATTAAACGCCAAACCTCCCAAAAAGGAGTGAGGTCCGCGGTGGCAGCCGTTTCCGCCACAGCCGGAAGAGATCTTCCCCCGCTGAACCAACCACCCACAAACACCAACCCCAAAATGACTGTGGCGAGTAAGATAAAACCGAAACAAGAAGACAATGGCGACCGTTTGAACATCCTTTATATTCTGGCAGATTGCTTGAACTTTAGCAATTATCAATGCCCACCGCCTCACTGATCGTGCGCAAACCATCACGCTCCAGATAACCAAGCAAACGACGATTAATCTCGCTCACCAACTGAGGGCCGCGATAAATCAAGCCGGTTAAAACCTGCACCAAAGAAGCGCCTAGGCGAATTTTACGGTAAGCATCAACGGCCGAGCTAATGCCGCCGACACCAACGATCGTTAATTCTTGCCCCACTCGTCGATAGACCCTAGCCAGCTGGTGATCAGCCAAACCGCGCACCGGTCGGCCACTGATTCCTCCCCACTCCGGAACATGGCGTTCTCGTAGCCGCGGATTGTGGCGAGATTTCGTGAGATTGCTACAGACCACCCCGTGCACACGATGATGTTTCAAAACCGCAAGCAATCCATCGGTCTCTCGAGGATTTAAATCGGGTGATAATTTTATCCACACCGGTTTGGCGGTCGGCACCCGATCAAGCGCGGATAACAGACGGTCGAGATTGTCTGGCTCCGAAAACGGTTGGCCGCCACGAGCGTTGGGGCAACTGATGTTGACAGTAAAATATTGACCCCGTACCGTTAATTGCTCAAAAGCGAAACGATAATCGGCAACCGCCGCCGCTAAATCCAAATTAGCTTGGCAGTTGGTCATCGCCACATTCGTTCCGAGCGGGATGGAAAATTCCCGCCCAGCCAGACGTTGGCTGATCACGGAAACTCCCTCATTGGCCAAACCGTAATAAACAACGAGCCCTTGGGAGCGGGGTAAGCGCCACAGACGCGGGCGTGGATTGCCGGCGCAGGGTTGACCAGTAATCGAACCGACTTCCATAAACCCAAAACCGAAGGATGGCAAAATAGACACAAGCTCGGCGTTTTTATCGAAACCAGCGGCCAAACCGATCGGATTAGGAAAAGTAATCCCGTCAATAATCTGAGTCAATCGGCCATCGGTAGGCGCACCCCAAGCAGCCCGTGTTAGATAACGAGTTAAGCGGTAGCGTCCTAATTTTTTCCCAAAACTTTTGGCGCAATCGTGCACATTTTCTGGATCAAAAATAAATAGGCCCGGCTTTAGCAACCCGCGATAAAACGCTTGGCTGAAAAAATTGCGAACAGCAATTGCTGGCTGATTCATTTTCTTATTCCACGCCCGAAAAGCAAGAAAATTAAAGCATAAAAAAGGCTGGGCATAAAGCTTACGCTAGACCTATCTTGTGCTAAAATCGGTAAATATGGAAAACGCTCACCAGAGGATTCCACCCCAAGATTTGGAAGCCGAGCGCGCCTTCCTCGGCTCGCTAATGCTCAAACCGGAAGGTCTAAACGAAGTGGCCGACCGCGTCCGGCCGGAGGATTTTTATTCGCCTCGGCATGAAGAAATTTATCGCGCTGCGCTTGATCTGTTTGATCGTCATGAGCCAATCGATTTGATTACCCTTACAGCTCTTCTCAAAGAAAAGAAAAAACTCGACGCGGCCGGAGGACGAAGCTATCTGGCCGGCTTGACAGCCGAAGTTCCTTCGGCTAGCAACATTAGCCACTACGCCGACCTTGTTACCAAGAAATCAGCTCGACGACGACTCATCCAGTCTGCCAACCAAATCTCCGATCTGGGCTACGAGGAAACCGCAGAGGTGGAACAGGTTATTGATCAAGCCGAAAAATTGATTTTCGGTTTGGCGAATATTTCACGACGCACCTTCACCACCCTCAAAGATAGTCTGGCAACGGCTTGGGAACGTTTTGAGCGGATTCATAAAAACAAAGACGGTCTGAGGGGAGTGCCGACCGGTTTTAACGGTCTTGATAATAAACTAGCCGGTCTGCAACCTTCGGATTTGATCATTCTGGCCGCCAGACCCTCAATGGGCAAAACCGCGCTAGCCCTTGACATCGCCCGCCGCGTGGCCGGTACGCACAAAATTCCGGTTGGTATTTTTTCTTTGGAAATGAGCGCCCAACAGTTGGTAGATCGGCTAATTGCCGCGGAAAGTTTTGTTGATTCTTGGAAATTACGCACTGGCCGGATTAGCGATGATGAAGAATTCTCGAAGATTCGCGACGCCCTCGATGTTTTATCGCAGTCGCCAATTTTTATTGACGACGAGCCATCAAACAATATTACCAAAATGAAATCAGTCGCTCGCCGTTTGAAAAGCGAACACGGTTTGGGCTTGATCGTGGTGGACTATTTACAACTGATGGTCCCTCGTCGCGATAGCGACTCTCTCGTCCAACAAGTTACCGAGATCTCCCGCTCTCTAAAAGGATTGGCGCGCGAACTTGATGTTCCGGTCTTGGCTCTCTCCCAACTGAATCGCTCAGTGGAACAACGAGGCGGTCGACCACGTTTGTCTGACTTACGCGATTCGGGCTCGATTGAACAAGATGCCGACGTAGTGATGTTCATCCACCGGGAAGATAAATACAATGAGGCCTCGGAACGCAAAAACATCGCGGAAATTCTAATTGAGAAGCACCGTAACGGCCCGACCGGCAAGATTGAGCTTTATTTTGATGAAGATCGCGTCTGCTTCCAAGAACTAGCCAAAGAAGATTTTGGAGGCTTTTAGCAAAAATGGACAGCTTGGAGCGTTTAATCGGCCTATTTCAACTTCTGCCGGGTATCGGACCACGGCAAGCCCAGCGTTTCGTCTATTTTCTTCTCCGGCAAAATAACGGCCTCGCGACCAAGCTGGCTACGGAACTGCAAACAATCAAGCAAAAAACCGGAGAATGCTCTCAGTGCGGGCGATTTTTTTCCATCAGTAAGGAAAATTCTAAGCCGATAACCATTTGCGCTTGGTGCGCTGATCACCACCATGATCAAACCACCCTAATGGTGGTAGAAAAAGAAGCGGATCTCGACAACATCCAACGCTCCGGCGCTTACCGAGGACAGTTCTTCGTTCTCGGCTTTCTCGTGCCGTCTCTGCGCCCGGGTCAAGAAAAGACGTTAACGCCACGTCTCACCCATCTAGCCGAACGACTAAAAACCGGTTCGTTTACCGAGATTATCATCGCCCTATCGGCTTCACCTGATGGCGACCATACGACCGAGTATCTGCAAGATTTTTTACGTCAATTATCGTTTAAATCAATCCCCAAAATAACTGTGCTCGGACGGGGCCTCTCGACTGGAACAGAGTTAGAATATTCCGACAAGGAAACTCTTAGGCAGGCGATCCGGCACCGCGAGGGTGCGGCTTGATGGAACCGGAATTTTATATTTTGCCAACTTTCACTTGGCTATAGGGTTGGCGGTGCCCGCGTTTAACGCGGTAACGAGTTTTGGCTTTAAATTTAATAACTAGCACCTTAGGACGGTGACCGGTGTGCTCGGTTTTGGCTTCGATCGCCATTCCCGCCAAATAAGGTTTACCCAAAACTACTCGGCCGTTTTCGTCGGTCATCAGTAAAACATCTTGAAAAACAACTGCTTTTTCGGCGGGTAATTTTTCCACCCGCAAAACATCCCCAGTTTTCATTAGATACTGTTTGCCGCCAGTTCTGACCACCGCTAAAGCCACCATAAATTAGAATTGGCGACCATTATATACTAGGGTTCTAAAAAATCAAGGCCTGAGCCAAAAAGACAGCGGCCAAGACGAGGAGGACGGCCATTGCTTCTGACTCCGCTAGTCCAAAAATTTTTCCTTCTTTATCCATGGTTATATTCTAGCAAAAAAGGGCTAGTCCTTGTCCACTACCGGTTTTTCTAACTGGAGCGGTTCGATGCTCGCTGGCGCATCGGCAATTCGCACGACGTCACGATCAATTTTCTTTAATTCTTTATAGGCGGCATTATAATGCGAAACAGAGGTGCCCAAAGTATTGCCCAATTTTTGCATAAAGTGATCGTAGGCGGCGAGGTGTTTACCCAATTCCCCGACCCTTTGCCTAATCTCTTTGGCTCGTTCTTCAATTTTAAAGGCCCGAAAACCGTAAAGCACTGATTGCAGGTAGGCTGAGAAGGTGGTTGGCGACACAATAATCACATTTTTATCGCGATAGGCATAATCAATTAAATTGCGTGTATTAACCTTCACCGAGCCGGTTTCGCTGACCAGCAAATCATAATAAATCCCCTCCGCGGGAATAAACATAAAAGCGAAGGGCAGAGTCCCCTCTTCCGGCCGAATGTATTTTGCAGTCTCGTCAATTCTTTTTTTCAAATCATTTTTAAACTCTTTTTCTAACACCAGGCGTCGAGTCTCATCGGACTCGCTAACCAACCGATTATAATTATCGAGAGAAAATTTGGCGTCAACCGGAATCAGGCCGTCCTTGGTTGAAATTACCGCATCAACCGTCTCGCCGTTTTGAAAACGATACTGCATTTTAAACTGGGCGGGCGACAAAATGTTCCCCAAAATCAGTTCCAGACCGGCTTCGCCCAAATTGCCTCGTTGTTTTTGGTGCTTCAAAACTTTTTCCAAATTTTGCAGAGAGTCCGCAACGGTAAGAAATTGGCGACTTGATTGTTCGACCTTCGTCACTTCCTGCGTAATATCGCGAATCAATTTTTGAGACTCGCCAAACTGGTGCCGAATGGCCTGCATCATCTCTCTGCCGGAATGACCCAGTTTGTCATCCACAGTCTTGATAAGTTCCTGCAATTGATTCTGTAGCAACAACAAGCTATCAGAATTGGGGTTGGTGTTGGGGGTTTGGTGGCGTCGAATAAACCAAGCGACGGCGGCGCCGGCTAAAATCCCCGCTAAAATCCAAACGCCTTCAGGCATCGGGTTGAGCATAGCAAGTTTAGAGAAATTTTTGTAGGTATCGCGCCGTTAACAGGTGCCACCGGTTCAAAACATCAGACGCGTTTAGGCGGCCGGGTAAAACAAGATGCGCCGCCTGCCGCAGGGCGGGGGGCGCATCGGCGGGTGCCAAACTCAAATCCGCTTGATTAAACAATAATAAGTCGGGAGGAAGAGCGCCGATGATCGCCGCTGATTCTTTTTTCTGACGACAATCCACTAGAGCTGAAAGTTTGTCGGCTAGACGGGAGCTAACTACAATCATTTTTAATTCGTTTGTTCCGGCAACCGGAGCCGATACCGTAGTTTTCTCTCCGACCATCGTTCCGGTTAAGCCAATCAAGCCCCCAAACACCAACTCGTCACTAATTGGTTCAGCGGCTGATAAACGTGGGCCGCGGCCGACCGCGAATCCCGTGGCCAGAAAGTTCACCCCGCGCTCGGTTCCCTGCTTGATTGCGGCCAAGAAAAAATCCTGATCTGCAACCGTCATCGGGCTTAGCGCACCGGACCGATAAAAAAACTTAGCCCGCGCCAAAAGCAATTCTGGGGTACCGGCAAAATAAACAAAGTGGCGTTCGGCCGCGCGGTCCCAGTGGAGAGAGGCGGCAAAACCACGTTCGGAATCAAACGGTAAAAAATCTACACGCGGAGTTTGAGGAAAAATTCGCTCCGGCGACATTTTGATTACGAGACCAGCACGAATAAGGGCGCGCTCCACTGGCCGGCCGTGGACCGTAGCCACCCTGCTCCACGTCGTAAAGGGCGAGTCCGACCAAGCTTCTGCGGTCATAATTCCCATCCAGAGCACATCTTCTCGATCACCCACCGCATCGCTCCGCGGAACAATCAAATCAACCGACAATTCTTCATTGGCCTGCAAACCACCACGCCCCAAAATTAATGTTTGGACGCGGCTTAAATTTTCAATCACAGCCAACTGGTTTATCAAACCGCCCTCCCGGGTAATGACCTTAGCCAAATAGACGAGAATCGCCGTCCAGGCGGGTACTAGCGCCGCCGGAAAAACCAACACCAACGGGACCAACCAAACCGTCCCCCAACCAACTAAAAAAAGAATAATCAAGAGCAAGACAGAGAGGCCGTTTGCCAAAATCGCCAGTTCGGCGTAACGTCGCCCTCGAGGAGTAATCAAACCCTCGTTACCAACACCAGGCGGGCAAACACGCACCGCTTCTGCCACCATCAACGCTTGACCAGAGCCAGAAATCACAGCCGCCCCCGTCATCAACATATTCCGCGGCGGCTCTGACGACGTCGACACAGCCGAAACAAGCGCTTGTTCCGTTCGACCATCAAAAAATATCTTCAAAGAATGAGCCGAGACAATTCGTGCCTCACCGGGCGCCACTTCTCCAGCTGAAAGCAATAAAAGATCGCCCGCAACCAACTCGCCCGGAGGAATTTGCCGCCGTTCGCCTCCACGAATAACGGTGACTGAAGCCTGCCGTTCGCGCTTCGATATTTGCCGAATCTTCGACCAAACCACTCTCCCCCACCAACCGAGGCCGAAAACCGCGCCAAACAGAACCAAACCAACAAAAAACGCCGGCCAATGGCGGAGAAAAGCGGCAAACAAAACACCCAGACCAAGAGAAATTAGTGGTGGTCGAACAAGTTCTGCCCGCAAAATCTGAACAGTCGTCGAGAAAAAATTTGCCGCGTGAATGCCCGACGTCAGACGTCTACGCTCCAGAACCGCTTGGTCGTCGAGCCCGCGCAAGACATCAGTTTGCAAGCGTCGCGCCGTTTCCGCCACGCTCAGACGGTGCCATTTTGGACCTTCCACAAGACAATTATAGCCGACGAAAGCAACCAATCATATGATCATTGACCATCCCCACGGCCTGCATATGGGCGTAAATGATGGTGGGACCAAGAAATCGAAAACTGCGTTTTTTTAAATCTTTGGCCAACATTTCGGCTGCGGGTGTAAATTTCGGATAATCCTGCAGATGGCGAACAGTATGTCGTTCAATCCGATTGCCCACAAAATTCCAGAGATATTCAGAAAACGAGCCAAACTCTTTTTGCACTTCTAAAAAATGGCGAGCGTTGTTAATCGCGGCCGTAATTTTTTGCCGATTACGAATCAGGCCGGGATTTTTAAGCAAACGCGCGACATCGCGCGCGCCAAACTGGGCCACCGCCCGCGGGTCAAAATCAGCAAAAGCCCGACGATAATTCTCCCGCTTGCGTAAAACCGTCAGCCAGGAGAGGCCAGCCTGCGCGCTCTCCAGCACTAAAAATTCAAACATTTTTCGATCATCCCGCGTTGGCACACCCCACTCCTCGTCGTGATATTTAATATAGAGCGGATCAGTCGTTACCCAAGCGCAACGCTTCTGCGGCTTCATTTAATTATCGTGATTATGGTCATTATACCAAAAAGTTCGGACTTACTTCCAACAAAATACTGACTAACCCGCTGACACCGCCTCGCGGACTCGGCGGCAACCCCGAAAAAAACACTCCTTGCTTTTCTGATTTGGCTGGGATGAAATTTTTTCTGAAAAGGGAAAGGGTGTTTTCTTTCGGGGTTCTGCCCTCCAAGTATTCAGGCAATGTGGCGGGTTCAATGCGGTGCTCGGACGGCGCGGAATTCCTCCCCCCAACCCCCTCCTTCCGCCACGCCCTCGCTTGGACGGACGGAATTTTTGGCGGCGGCATTGCTATATTATACTGTTTCCTCGGCAAAAACAGTAACCTCTGTATTTTGTGGTGTCATCAGCACAGGCCACCAAAACTCTGCATCTCTCCACCCATCATCTTTTGTGCCATTTTGGCGGAGTAACATAAGCACAGGGGTATCAATCGAAACTCTCTTAGCAATAACACCTTCACGTTGTGGAGTATCCGGAGCATTTTCAATACGCCCACCCTCTCTAATCCTTTTTGTATTTCTTGATTTCCTTATCAAAATCCATACTTTCCCGGTTTCTGAATTATTTCGAGAGTGCAAAGATAGGTGTTCTAAACTTGCTTTGAAAGTTTTCCAGTTGAACGAATAGGACTCGTCGAGCTCAAGTGTCTTGGAAATTAAATCAACGACTTTCATGCAATCACTAAGCTCAACAAGTACCGGCTCATTTTCATCTTTTCCGGAAAACCACTCGTCAATAATTGAATCAACTTGTCCAACAACATCTCCGATATTTGTTTTGTATCCTGTTTGAAAGCCAATTGGGAGCAATCTTTTATGCGGTCGTAATGTTGCGAGAGAGGAAAGCAAAAGCTTGTTTGGAGAACAAGGGACGAGTCGTCCAGTAACGTCTTTTCGTATGAAATACACTCCGTTGGAATGGTCTCCCTTTTCAAACGCTTCCCTTAGTGCGGAATCGAACTCATGAATACGTCTCATAACCTCATAAATGTCCCTCGTTGTATAGAAACGAGTTACGGCCAAATCGGTACGTGGCCGCGCGCCATACATCCTTGCGTGTTGTAAAACTGTGTCCTGCTGAAATCTTTTTGGTTTTCTACCATAATAAAATCCAATTAAGTTATTTACTGTAACACCGCGATCTAAAATCTGTCCGCCAATAAAAATATTCATTGGGTTACGCAATTTTAGCTGTCCTTTATCATCCAACAATTCCTCCACTTCTTTATCAGAATTTACCGTTGTTATCATTATGTGCTCTTCCAGTAGAGATTTTATTACTCCACCCCTCACTTCTTCTTTTGCCGGCATTTTTAGGGAATCAATTTTACCTACGGACTTTTTCATATCCTCATATGATTCTTCAATGAGAGAATCTAAGGACTGTGGACTATCCTTTGCTATTTTCGCTAGCTCGGCTATTAAGGCACGGATTATTTCAAGTTGCCATCCATGCGAATTCCGGTGAATTTCGCTATGTGCAATAAAGGCATATTTCTGCTGGGGTTCTCCGCTATCTATTTGTTGTTTGCGTCTAATGATCGCGCCGACCAAAAAATTTACGACCGCTTTTCTCAAAACATTTATTTTACTAGACGAAACAACATCATCCAATTTTAATCGGCGTGCATCAGGTTCTTTCAGCACATCTCTTTCATCAGCGGGAACTTCCTCGAAAATAAAGTGCGCAATGGAGTTTTCATCCTCACTTTCATTAAAATAGAATTCGCCACCGATATAATCACTGTGCTTTGGTAGTAAAACCGTGAATGCTGGCCGTTTTGGCAAGAATTCAACTCTATCCTCGACCATGCTTGGCTGAAGATAAAGCGAATATGGAGTTGCTGTAACTTGAAGATAATCTACTTTTTTAACAATGCTTCTCAACTCATCAATTTGAGATGATATGCGGCCAACTTCTATTGCCTCTGCGTGCTTGCGGAAGCTGATACTCGCGTAATCTGCCTCATCATCAACTATCAGAATTTTTTTCTCGCGAAGATCGGGGTATACGCTGGCTAATTTCTCTAAAATTCTTTTCATATTATTCACCTCTTTTTTCACGATGATAATGAGCTTTTTATTTCTTTCATACGCAGTAAGATTGTCTGGCATCACCATAACGTCAAAAACGTCTGCCTTGTCTTCCTGTATAAAATCTGCGAAATCTCCCTCCATGCGTTGCACAGTTTGTTTTAGTAATGCCTTTGTGCCTTTTGTGAGAATAATGGCCGCGTCATATCCGTTATCAAACGAAAGGGCCATTATTCCAATAAATGCCCGCGTCTTTCCGCTTTGAATTTTTCCAAGTAGTATTCCCGGATTTTGTGACGAGGTTTCTTTTTGTAAAAGCTTATTGACAGCATCTTCCATGCACAAGATTAAATCTTCAGCGTCTTTTCGCTTTTTAATTACTCGATTAAACATTTCTCCACGAGTTGCCATATTACTAAATGATTATCGTTTGTTTTTCATACAACATCGGCAAAGCATCCTGCCTCATGCGGAATTTCGTGCCGTGGTTGTGTCCGGTGCGAGCATCAAAATCCACAAGGATTTTTCCTTCATCCAACGCTTTCAAAAATCCTTCAAAACTGAATTTCTGTAACATCATCACTTTCGTGTAGTGATAATATTCCTTCTTCCTTACGATCTTCACTTCGGCCTGAACATAAAAAGCGTTTAGTAATTTTGTTCCGGCCTTGTGTTCCAAATCGTCAAATCCCCAATATGGCTGTGGGTCAAGCTCGCTAAGGCCAACACGCTTTTTTACTGACTCAACCCATGTCTTGTGCCGCAAGTCCACACTTTTTGCGTCAAACGAAATCAAAATCTTTTTCTCCTTCCGGTCAATAACGACCTTGAAACCTCGGTCGCTTCGTGATTGCCCGTGGATTGTTTGTCGGAAACTCATCTCTCCTTTCGGATATTTCTTGCCGTCCTCTTGGTGTGCCCACCCGTATTTTGGGAGCAGAACTTGCGGCACGAAACGAATTGCGCGCGGCGAGGGCTCAATATGGAAAAGAGTTGTGAGTGAAGTGGAATTGAGGCGTTGCGCTTTCAATTCCCATTCTGCGGCGTTTGGAATTGGCAAATTGTTCTCTTTGATACCGAGTAAATCTTCAAGAGTATTACCGATACCGCCAGCGTTGCCTCGCCGCGCGTTCGGTACAAAACCCATTGCCGAAATTTCTTTCAGCTTGGCGATAAGTTCTGGCTTTGTGTAGGTTTTAGGCGTGTTTTTCATAAACTGGTTGAAAAAGTTTAGATTGTGATTGATGTTGTTTTATGCGGTTTTCGGCCATTTCGCAATACTCTGGTGAAATATCAATACCGATGTAATCTCGTCCAAAGTTTAGCGCAGAAATCGCCGTTGTGCCGGAGCCCATAAACGGGTCCAAAACAATTTTTGCGTCAGTTGATCCGACAATTCTATCAATCAAATTAACCGGAAAGGCGGCTGGATGGTCGTTGTTCATTTCTTGCGTAAATTCCCAAACATCGCCGTGAGCGTTGGCCTTTGTTTTCAAGCTAAATTTTGGTTTGGCGATGAGGTAAATAACTTCATAAGTCGGCAAAAAATATCCGGGGTTGAAATTGAGGCCGCCTTTCCGCTTCCAAATAATAATTTGCCGGACGGGAAAACCACTCACAATGTCTTGGCGGTCTTGCAATAAACCGCCCTGCACGCGCCATTTGTGGTTATAGAAAATCGCACCGTCTTCCGGTATAAGCCGCAACATTTCCGTCAAGCAATCTCTTTGCCACTTCACATACTCATCATGCGGCATACAGTCGTTGTGGTGCGAATAGCCTTTTTGTAGAGCGGCGTTTGCCCATTTTCCACCACGTCCGTCTTTCATTCCGTTCCCGGTTGAATTTTTGAGATTGTAAGGCGGTGAAGTGATAATCAAATCAACCGAGCCGTCCGGCAAATTTTTCATCACATCAACAGCAGAGCCGCAGACGATCTTGTTTAGATATTTCTTTTTAAAATCTGTCTTTGTCATAAATCATTTCTTCAAAAGGTCATCAACCGACACTTCAAGGGCTTTCGCAATTCTTTGAACTGTCTCAATAGTGGGGTTAGGGCTGTCGTCCAATTCTATCTTAACAACAGTATTGAGCGATAAATCGGCAAGTTTAGATAGCTTATCTTGCGAAAGCCCTTTTTCTTGCCGAAGCCGTTTGATGTTTCTGCCTATTGTGGACATATTATACTATATAATGTATGGAAAGTGATATAATGGTCGTATGACTTGCACTTCAATCATATCAACTTTCCATTCTTTTCTCAATGCCGCCGCCAAAAATTCCGTCCGTCCAAGCGAGGGCGCGGCGGAAGGGGGGGGTGTGGGAGGAATTCCGCCGCGTCCGAGCGGGGCGACTAATCAACTTTGGTGGACCTGACCGGAATCGAACCGGTAACCTCCACATTGCAAATGTGGCGCTCTAGCCGATTGAGCTACAGGCCCATCGTCATCCCTCTCTACAAACCCTAGCCCAAAAACACGTTTAATTCAACGTGAGATGGATGACGTGACGCAAAAAATCTGGGTAAGAACACCCAACGGCGGCCAGTGATTTAGGCAAAAGCGATTCACTTGTTAGACCGGGCAAGGTGTTGACTTCAAGCAAATAAACGCCGCGTGGAGCAACGATAAAATCGGAACGGGAATAGTGGCGCAGGTTGAGCGTCTCGTGAGCCAAGCGGCTTAAGCGTTCAACTTCGCTCTTCTCCTCGGGACTAAAATTTCCCGGGCAAATTTCGGCCGTTTGGCCGCTGTATTTATCTTGGTAGTCCCAAACGGGCGCGTTGCTGGGACGACGAATTTCAACCGGCGGCAGAGAATAAACAGGGACGCCACGAAAATCGTTAACCACGCCGCAAGTGGCTTCGCGGCCGCGGATAAACTGTTCCGCCAAAACCGACGGCGAATAACGTCGCGCTTCGGTAATCGCAGCGGCGAGCGCCACCGCGAGCGGTGCGTAGCTCACTCCCACAGAAGAGCCACGATCTAGCGGTTTGACGATCCATGGTGGGCCAATTTTTCGCAAGATACGGAGTATGGCGCTATCAACCGATTCTTCGGGCTCAACCACCACCCCTAAAGGTGTACGAATGCCGGCCTGACGCAAAAACTCTTTACTCAACTGCTTATTCATCCCCACGGCTGAAGCTAGCCGACCCGAACCGGTATAACGCAGACCCAGACTCTCAAACAATTGCTGAACGCGGCCGTCTTCGCCATATTCGCCATGAAGAGCATTCCACACAACGTCCACCTGCCCGGGCAAACGCTCGGGCATTGTTGGCAGTCCGTTTAAATGCCAACGCCCCTGACGATCAAGCAAAATATCGCGCGGCTGGAACTCGTCCTCCGGCAAATAGCGAAGAACATTCTGACCGGTGCGCAAAGAAACTTCGTACTCGTGGCCCGGCCCCCCTCGCAAAACGCCGACCCGCAGTTTGGGCATAAGTTTTTTACTCCTTGTCGCCGAGCAGGGTATGAATTTTGGCCACCACGTCGTCTAAAGTAAAGTTGGCTTTAATCAAAAAATCGTTCGCGCCTAGTTGCTTAGCTTTTTCGATATCTTCCTTTTGGCCCAAATTGGAGAAAATGATCACCGGCACACTTTTGGTTTTGGTGTGCGCACGAATCCGTTTTAGGACTTCAAAGCCGTCGAGACCAGGCAAAAGCAGATCGAGAAGAATGAGAGCGGGCGAGGGATCGGCATCCAAGGCGGCTACCCCCGTCTCTCCATCCACCGCCGCTTCAATCGGATATCCATCCTTTTCCAACCGTTTGGCCGTCAGTGAACGAAGAAATTCGTCATCCTCGATAATCAGAATTTTCTTGTTTGTGTTATTCATAATTATTTTGTAATCGCCAATAAATTTCGTATTTTAGTATAGCAAACTAACCGGCACTTTGGCGAACGGGCACCGTAAAGTGGAAGATGCTCCCCCGCCCCTCTTGACTTTCAAACCAAATTTCTCCCTGATGTTTGCGAACAATATCGCGCGAAATAAACAAACCTAAACCCGAACCGTCGGTTTCCACCTTGACGGCATTGCGCGCTCGGAAAAACCGATGGAAAATTTTATGCCGATCATCCGGGGGAATGCCGATTCCGCTATCGCTAACAATAACCTCTACCACCCCTCGCGCGGTATTCACCCGGTCGCTCCTCAAAGAAATTTCGATCTGGCCGCCGCTGGGGGTGTATTTAATGGCGTTATCAATCAGGTTTTCAAACACCATCCCGAGTTTAACAGGATCGGCCGAAACTGGCGGCAATGCTTCCGCGGGACGATGAAAAATAAGCTTAGTCTGTTTGCTTTGGCATTGATTAGTAAACTCAAAAATTAAATCTTCGATCAAATCTTCTAACTTAACGGAAACAAAATTGTAATCATCGCGGTCCGCTTCGATATAATCAATATTTAACAAATTGTTGACGATGATAATCATCCGTTGAGCACTATTGTAACCCTTTTGAATAAAATTTCTTTGTTCGTCCGTGATCGGCCCCAGCGACCCTTGCGCCAGCATATGGAACGTCCACTTGATTGCCGAAAGTGGGGTGCGCAGTTGGTGTGTGGTAACAGACACAAATTTTGATTTCGCCTGCTCAAGTTCTTGCAGACGACGGTTCGCGAGTGTTAATTCAAAGTCTTTATCAAACAAACGTTTGGAATATTCCCCCAGCTCTTTATTCAGCCGCGTCAATTCTTCGCCGCGCGCTTGTTCGCGCTCCACCTCTTTTTTCCACAGACGATCCCTGGCGCGCGCTAAACGAGTAAGGTAAGCCAAAAAGGCGCCGATGATTAAAAGGTAAGCCGCCACCGGCACCAACAACAAGAAAAAAATTTCAAAACTGGCATCAATCGCTCGTAAAATCAAGGCCAAAACGATCGTTAAAGCGAGCGTCACCACCCCCCAAAATGTCATTGGGTTGAGCTCGCGCTTGAGCCAGAGATCATCCGCCATCCCCTCGATTATAACCGCTTCCGACGCAAACGCCTATGGTAACGTAGAACAAAATCGTGCACCAGACGATTAGCTAAAAGAATTTCTCGTTCGTGAGCGTTCACTAATTCCCGCGTCCCCTCCAAACGCGCCGGTTGATGGCGCTCATCCTTCACCACATTCACCACCGCAGCTTCCAAACCAAAACTGGCCAAAACACGGTGCGCGGCCGTGGCTTGCGCCCGCCCCCCATCTACCACCACCATCGCCGGCCAAGGCCAATCCTGATGTTCCAAACGACGCTCTAAAAGCTCCGTAAGCGCGGCGACGTCGCCGGAGCGAGCGCTCCGGCGAAGACGGAAACGGCGAAAATCCGCCGGCGACGGTTCGCCGTCATTAAGCACAATCAAGCCACCAACGGCGGCCTCGCCCAAACTGTGCGAGACGTCATAGGCTTCGATCCGATAGCCCGAAGACGACGCGGGCTCGTTTCTGATCATCGAAACGTCGGCCACGTGGCGCAAGGCCGCGGCCTGGTTGCGATACCGGGCCGCGGCCTCAAAATCTTCTTGCCGAGCGGCCCGATTCATTGCCGTTTTCAAACCTTGGATAACATCCTGTTTGTGTCCGGAAAATATTTTTTTGATCCGCGCGATCTGGGCACGGTAAGCTGAGATGCTCATCTGGCCCGCACACACCCCCGGGCACAAGCCAATGGTCGCGTTAAAACACAAACGGCCGGATTCGGGCCGGCAACGATCACGAAAAGGGAAAATTCGGCGAATAATCTGAAGCGCGGCCCGCAGTTCGCTTGCATGCGGAAAAGGCCCAAAAACCGCGTCAGCACGGTAAACACCGCGCGCCTGGTCAGATCCGATCGCTCGCCCGCGAACTGCGAGCACTCGCGGGTAATCCTCACGCGTAAACACCACTGACCAAAAACTTTTATCGTCTTTCTCCCGCACGTTGCCAACCGGTTGATAACGCTTGATCAGACTTGATTCTAAAATCAATGCCTCCAAAACCGAATCGGTTTCCTGGTAAGTGACCCGCGTCGCGTCAGCCACAATTTTAGCTAACACCGGTCCGCGGGTGGCGGGCAAATCCTGATTAAAATAACTGCGCACCCGCTCGCGAAGTGAGCTGGCTTTGCCGATGTATAAAATCTCGCGCCCTCGTCTAAAAAAATAGACCCCGGGCGTAGATGGCAATTTAGACAACGCGCGCCGATCAATCATTTTTTTTCAGAACAGTTTTTAAGAAGTGACCAGTATGCGAACGGGAGTGATTGGCCACAGCTTCTGGCGCACCAGCTACCACAATCTCGCCACCAGCCGAACCCCCTTCCGGTCCCAAATCAATGATGTAATCGGCGTTTTTGATTACATCCAAGTTATGCTCGATCACCAAGACGGAATTACCACGATCGACCAAGCGGTGCAAAATTTCCATCAGGTGCCGCACGTCCTCGTAATGCAAACCAACCGTTGGTTCATCAAGCAGGTAAATTGTACGATAAGTTTGCGGCCGGTAGAGTTCGGCGGCAATCTTAATGCGCTGGGCTTCCCCGCCGGAAAGGGTGGTGGCCGATTGACCCAATTCGAGATACCCCAGACCGACCTCCTCCAACGTGCGCAAACGATCGGTAATCGGCGCAATATCGGCAAAAAATTCGCGGGCTTCTTCAACAGTCAAACGTAGAACATCGGCAATCGTTTTTCCTTGGTAACGAACATTCAGCGTTTCCCGATCGAACCGTCGGCCACGGCACACGTCGCACTCCACATACACCGTTGGTAAAAAGTTCATCTCCACCGCGATGAGACCGTTACCCTGACAGGTCTCGCACCGCCCGCCGCGCACGTTAAAGGAAAACCGCCTCGGCGTCCAACCGCGCACCCGCGCTTCTTCGGTCGCGGCAAATAAATTGCGAATGTAAGAAAACGCGCCGGTATAAGTAACGGGATTGGAGCGCGGCGTCCGGCCGATCGGCGACTGGTCAATCAAAATAACGCGCGTTAAATTTTCCGTACCACTAAACGAACGGCAATTATAGGTTTGATTGTCGCGCCAACGACGCTCAAGACGGGCACGCAAATTGCGATAAATTATTTCGTAAACAAAAGACGACTTGCCGGAGCCAGAAACTCCCGTTACCGCCACCAAGCGCCCCAACGGAACATTAACATCGAGATCTTTTAGGTTGTAGATTTGTCCGCCGCGGATCTCCAAACGTCCGTGGTCACGCTCACGACGCTGGCGCGGACGGGGCACGAGACGTTCGCCCCGCAGATAATCAACCGTCAGTGAAGCAAATTTATTTTGCTTGGCGTTCAAAAGATCGCTCGTTGGTGCGGCCACCACTACCCGACCACCGTGCACGCCGGCCCCGGGGCCGATATCCACGAGATAATCGCTCGCGAGAATCGTCTCTTCATCGTGCTCCACCACAATAATCGTGTTGCCAAGATCGCGCAGTTCTTCAAGGGTTTTCACTAGGCGAGTGGTGTCGCGCGGATGCAAGCCGATCGTCGGCTCATCTAAAACATAAAGGGTGCCCACGAGGCGCGAACCCAACTGGGAAGCTAAACGGATGCGCTGTGACTCGCCGCCAGACAGGGTGTGGGCGCGGCGGTTAAGCGTTAAATAATCCAGTCCCACGTCAAGCAAAAACTGTAGTCGGTCGCCGATTTCCCGACGCAGGGGTGCGGCGATCGTTATTTCCCGTTCGGTTAAATCTAGTTCGTCAAAAAATTTTTTCACTTCGCCGACGGGGCGAGCAACTAATTCCGCAATATTCAAATGCTCCGTCCCTAAACGCACGCCAAGCGCCTCCGGTCGAAGGCGCTCACCGCGACAAGATAAGCAAGGTTCTTCGCCCAAAAAATGCTTGGTGCCGAGGCCGTGGCAGGTCTCGCAGGCGCCATAAGGCGAATTGAAGGAAAACAATCTCGGCTCCACTTCCGGATAAGAAAAGCCGTCCACTGGACAAGCAAATTTGGTGGAATACAACTCCATTTTGCCGTTCCACTCGATTTCCACCAGACCTTCGGTTTCGCCCAAGGCCCGCTCCAGAGCTTCCGCCAAACGTTCATCCACCTCACCCCGTTTCAACTCATCCACCAATAAACTGATGTTGTGTTTTTTGTTTTTATCAATCACAATCCGCTCACGCAGACGGAATTGCCGTCCATCGACCACGACCGTCTCGTAACCGCGGTTGAGCAAATCATAGAGCAATTGATAATACTCCCCCTTGCGGCCGCGCACGAGCGGAGCCAAAATGCGGATCACCCCAGCCTGACTCCCGTGCCGACGTTTGCCGCCGACGGCCCGACGGACCAAAGCCACAATCTCGCTCGGCGAAAGTTTTTCGATTGGTCGTCCACATTTAAGACAGTGTGGGCGACCAACGCGGGCATAAAGCACGCGCAAGTAGTCATAAATCTCGGTAATCGTTGCCACTGTCGAACGAGGATTATTGGAACGAGTTTTCTGGTCAATCGAAATTGCCGGCGTTAAACCGGAAATCTCGTCCACGTCCGGCTTTTGCATTTGGCGCAAAAATTGACGCGCGTAAGAAGATAGCGATTCCACATAACGCCGCTGACCCTCGGCGAAAATTGTGTCGAACGCCAGCGAGGATTTGCCCGAACCAGAAAGTCCGGTGAAAACGATCAGTTGATTGCGTGGCAGTTCCAAATCAACGCCCTTAAGATTGTGCGTTCGGGCGCCCCGAATCACAATTTTACCACCACCAAAATCATGTGGTCCTTTTCCGGCCATGTTTAGCAGACTATTTTAGCATTTAATTATCGCCTCGGCAATTAACGCGAAATATTTTGCCTAACAGCTATTTTCTTTTTATCCTTACTATTCTCTAAAATTTTGAGCTCATCGCGGATGATAGCCGCGGTTTCGAAATCAAGTTCGCGCACGGCTTCGGCCATCTGTTCCTTTTTTTGCTTAATCAAGGCGCGCTTGCTCCCGGCGGTTTTTAATTCCAAAGCCAACAAATTTTTGGCCGTTTTCTCTTGCTCGCTTTCTAATTCTTCGGTAATGTCGCGGATAAGCTTCTTGATGGTAAGCGGCGTGATGCCATGTTTTTGGTTATAAGCCAACTGCTTTTGGCGCCGGCGGGCAGTCTCTTCCACCGCCTGTTTGATCGCCGTCGTTTCGCGATCCGCGTAGAGAATCACCCGACCGGCCACGTTGCGTGCCGCCCGACCAATGATTTGAATGAGCGAGACAGGCGAACGTAAAAAACCCTCTTTGTCGGCGTCTAAAATCCCGATGAGCGAAACCTCGGGCAAATCAAGACCCTCGCGCAAGAGGTTAACACCGACCAAACAATCAAACTTGCCTTTGCGAAAATCGGTGAGAATTTTTATTCGCTCCAGAGTTTTAATTTCACTGTGCAGATAACTGGCTTTGATTTTCTGTTCGGTGAGAAAAGCGCTTAAATCCTCTGCCATTTTTTTGGTGAGAGTGGTGGCAATGACTCGGCCACCTTGGCCGATGGCCTTCTCGGCCTCGGCGATAAAATCTTTAATCTGGCCGGGATAGTTTTTGGTTCCAGTTATCGGTTTTAAATTGATTACGGGATCAGGCAAACCAGTGGGTCGGATAATTTGCTCAATGATATTTCGCGAACCGCTTTTGCCCCGCTCATAATCAGCGGGGGTGGCGCTCGTGTAAATAATCTTTCCAACCCGTTGGTTAAATTCTTCAAAGCTCAAAGGCCGATTGTCGCGCGCGGACGGCAGGCGAAAACCGTATTCCACTAACGTGGTTTTTCGACTCTGGTCGCCGGCAAGCATGCCAGAGAGTTGCGGCAGAGTAACGTGAGACTCATCAATAATCGTTAGAAAATCCGGCCGGCCATCTTCGGTTCTTGGAAAATAAGACAGGAGAGTGCTCGGAGCCGCGCCTGCGGTGCGGCCTTCCAAATGGCGGGAATAATTTTCAATTCCGTTGCAGTAACCGACCTCGCGCAACAGCGCGAGGTCATATTTAGTTCGCCGCAGGAGACGGTCGGCTTCGATCAGACGACCGCTGGCCCGCAATTCGCTCAACCGCTCATCTAGTTCCCGATTAATCGAAACTAGCGCTTGACGCAAATTCTGTTCGGTCGTCACAAAATGTTTAGCCGGAAAAATAAAAAGCTCGTCACGGTCGCGCCGTCGCGCCCGCGAGACCGGATCGATTTCCGCCACCGTGGCTAAGCGGCCGGCCTCCAATTCCATTTGGTAAATCACCAATTCGTTCGGTGGCATAATTTCTACCCGATTCCCTAAAGCCCGAAACTGCCCGTGGCCCAAATCGCTGGTCGTCCGCTCATAATGTAAGTGAACCAGATCGCGTAAAAGATCGGCGCGTTCCAGGGGTTCGCCCACTCGCCACAAACGATTTTCTGCCAAATAGGTCTCGGGACTGCCCAGGCCGTAAATGCAAGAAACCGAAGCGACGATAATTACATCGCGGCGCGTTAAGAGAGCTTGAGTGCTGGCATGCCTCAAGCGATCAATTTCTTGATTGATCTTGGCGTCTTTCTCAATGTAGGTATCCGTCGCCGCAATGTAGGCCTCCGGTTGATAGTAGTCGTAGTAAGACACAAAATAATGAACGGCATTATGAGGGAAAAAGCCGCGATACTCTTGAGCCAATTGAGCAGCTAACGTCTTGTTGTGAGCAATGACGAGAGTCGGCCGACCATAGTCGGCAATTACATTGGCCATAGTAAAAGTTTTTCCTGATCCGGTAACACCAAGCAGAGTCTGATGAGATTCGCCGCGTTTCAGACCGTCAAGGAGCGCGCGAATCGCCGCCGGCTGATCGCCGGCGGGTTGAAAATTAGCTTGAAGCTTAAATTTGGCCTTACTCTTGCTCATAGCGCGCTAAAAAAGCGGAGATAAAATTGGGCCACCGTCCGTTGATTATCGCCTGTCTTGCCTTTTTAGCCAAATTGACCAAAAAACATAGGTTGTGAATAGAACCAAGGGTGATGCCTAACAACTCTTTTGTCCGATGCAGGTGCGCTAAGTAAGCGCGGGTATAGTGGCGGCAAGTATAACAAGCGCAATTATCATCCAACGGTTTTAGCTCTCGCCGAAAGCGCGCGTTGGCGATATTGATTTTGCCCGTTGCCGTATACAACGCGCCGTGGCGAGCGAGACGCGTCGGCGCCACACAATCAAAGGTATCCATTCCTTGAGCAATACCTAGTAGAATGTCGACTGGCTCGCCAATACCAAGGAGATGACGCGGTTTTTCCTCCGGCAATTCCATTACCGCCGCTTCCAAGGCGGTTCCGATGTCGTTTTTTTCAAAAGAACCACCGAGGCCAAAACCGTCAAACCCCAGACCGGCGATGACGCGAGCGCTGGCTTGCCGAAGCGTCGGGAAACGTCCCCCTTGAATAATTCCAAACAACGCCGGCGGTTTAACCTCCGCGCCCAACCGCCGATGTTCTAATAAGCAACGCTCGGCCCAACGGTTGGTACGTTCGACAGCTTGGGTTTGATAGGCCAGGTCGTCAAGCGGCGCGCCACATTCATCCAACACAAAAATGATATCCGACCCTAAGTGATGTTGGATTTGAATGGATGTTTCCGGCGTTAAACGCTGTTCGCGGCCGTCAAACGGCGAGCGGAAAGAAACTCCCTCATCGTCAATTTTAGCCGGGCGTTCGAGATTATGGTCAACACACTCACCCCAATCCCCCCGATTCAGTTTTGAAATGCCGGAACCAAAAGCTACACCCAGAGAAAAAGCTTGAAATCCGCCAGAATCGGTAAAGGTTGGCCCAGGCCAATTCATAAATCGGGCTAAACCGCCAGCCGCTTTCACCATCTCTTCGCCCGGACTAAAGTGCAAGTGGTAGGTATTAGCGAGCACCGCCTCCGCCTCCAGCTGGGACAACTGTTCGGGCGTTACTCCCCGCATCGCCGCGCGCGTGGCTACAGGAATAAAAGCCGGGGTCCGAATGAGACCCCGCGTGGTTGTAATCACCCCAGCCCGCGCCCGCGACGCACCGTCGCGGGCAAGCACCTGAAAAGAAATGGCAGACACAACCCACTTCTAACAATTAGCTCACGGGATTGCAAGCGTCGCAAATTCCCAAAATTTCTAACCGATCGAGATATTGGATTACGGTGCGAACGTACTCGGCGTGACTCCACACCAAAGGCGCCACCGAGAGAGCCTGCCCGCTGTCGTGATGCACCTGTTCGGACAGCACTCCGGAGTGGCTGGCATATTTTACCGCCCAATCGAGAATGTTTTTGGCGGGGGTAAGTTCCGCTTCCGTCCGCGCTTGAGCTAGTTGGTATTGCGCTAACCACAGGGTAGGCACGAACCACGGATTGCCGGGACCTTTGGCGCTCGCGCGATAATAGACATCACCCTCATAACGGGCAATACCCCCAACCCCATCGCGACACCAGAGCCTCTCGAACACAACCTCCATCGCCCGACGTAAACGACCATCCTCAGCTGGCAACACCCCAAAGGCCCAAACACCATAAGCGCCGGAGGCATCTATTGTTTGATCAAAAAAAACGGCTTGCGGGTCATGGCGGCCATCGGTTTCGAGCAACCGAACAAATGAGCCACGCCGCCCGTCGTAGAGCGTCTCAAGCAGGGCGGAACGGATCTCGCCCGCCGTCCGACGATAAATATCTTCACTTTTCAATTTTCCCAACAGGCGGGCAAAGCGAGCGGCGGCTGTTAACGCCCCGTAAACGGCCGCGGTCGTGAACGTGCTTACCCCCCACTTTTCTTCCCACAAATCATAACTCGGTCGCGGCAGACCAGTTTCGGCGTCGCGATACAAAACCATAAAATCAGCGGCACGTTTGATGAGAGAGTTATAAACCTCCTCGACAAACTCCAGATCTTTGCTCAACTCGTAATAACGCCAAAGGGCGTAAATCACCAAAGCGGTTTCGTCTTCTTGAATCGGCAATTCCACCCGACCGGCGCGAATCCAAGGATGCCAAGAACTGCCAAGCGAACCATCCGGGCTATACTTGTGCATCAAGTAACCACCTTCGTTGATCACCCGGTTACAAAATTGGAAAAAAGATTTGGCAATATGGCTATCGCCCGCTTCCGCCAACGCCAGAGCCGAGAAGGCGGCGTCCCGCGGCCACACATAAGCATATGTGTCTTTGCCTAATTGCAAAGAATTGGAATCTCCCGAGGCGATGATTCCCCCGCCCTCGTCAGCATGAGCGCGAATCAATAAAAGAGATTTGTTAAACAGGGTCACCTGCGGCGCGCTTAAGCCGTGAAAGGAAAAATTGCGGCGCGTCACCCAAGCCTTCCAATAATTGCGTGTGGTTTGAATAAGGTGCCCGGGGCCCTTGCCTAAAACATAGTTATGGAGAGCAATCGCGGCGCGTGGCGATTCAGCCGCGGCCAGCCAATAATAACCAATTTTTGTTTCTTCAACCGAGTACTCGCCGGTTAGACCAATGACGGAATCGGCCTGACCGTGTTCAATATTATTTTTGGCGAGCAGGCCATCTTCTGCATCGCGATGCGTTCCCTCTTTGCCCTCCGCTGCAAAAACGCCAGTGCTATAGTCATCAAAGGTTTTGCCTTCCAGCTGGGCACCAACAAGGAAGGCGCGTTGATTACGGTAGTGGATGATCACGCGGTGGATCGGATCATAGTAGGCCGTATGAGCGGTGCGGGACTCACCGATTTCGAATTGTTGACCAAAAAACAAACGCAACGACCGCGAACGGTTGGCCAGATTGGTCAGAGTAACTTTCCGTACAAAAATATTCTTCTCGTTATAGACCACGTCGCTAAAATGAAGGCCGACCTCGAGCGCGGCATTAAGGGCCGTTACGCGCCCAGCCAGAGTGTCTGGCTCACTATCCACCTCGATGCGCCAACTGCCGTCATTCAAATACGACAGACGACCATCGGCCCACACCCCCACTCGATGAACAAACTGCCCGCCGACGTGGTTCTCCAACCCCACCCGCGGAAAATAAAAATCACGCACCAGACCAAATTCGTCAAAATTAACAAGTATTTTACCGTTGCCGAGAGTGAGCGATTTGGCCATCAAACACTAATGGTTGCCATCAATTTAACTGATAGCGCCGCTTCAAATGAAGACGCAAAAATTTGAGCGCGCTCGAGGCCGCTCGCGACCGCCGCAAACCCGCCGCGGCAAGAGAATCACCAAGCACGCTTTCCACCCACAAAGCAAAATCGTTCTGGCCACGTTTGGTGTGATAATCATATTGTTCCTTGCTGATAACTTCAAAAAAATTAGCCAATTCTTCCAGTGTGTGCAGGGCCGGCCCGCCACTGACGAAAAACGCTTGACTCTCACTCGCCACCGCGAGAGCGCGAGTCGCTTTCCGATTTACGCGTTCGCCTCTCACACCGACAATCTTTTTCATCATAAAAAATTGAAAATAAAACTACTAAACCGGCACGACCGTCCGCTTCATTTTAACAGATCGCCGGTTGATGGGGAAACATTCGAGACGCAAAACGAGATCATTTAAGGCGTTCATGTAAGAGATGAAGGCCTCGTATGGAGAAGAGTAGGGATTAAAATAAGCGTGGACGTCGCCATCTGCGAACCATTTGGTGCACATGTAATAGAAATGGTCGGAAGTCTGTAAGCGGCGCCAGGCCTCTAATAATTCCGGATTGCCGATTTTCAACACCAACGGCTCGAGAGAATACAAATATTGCAGGGCGTGTTTTTGCATATCATTACCTCGCCAAGCCGAGAGATCACGCTCCGTATCCGCCCAAGTCAACACGTGCGGCACATCAAGTTCTCCGCGGGCAACATAGCGTTCTGCCGCCTCTTCCACTGTGCAAAAATTATTGTCAGGATGACGAAAAATGGCCTCAGGCAGATGACGGACAAACTCAAAAATACCGGTATCGGCCCACTGGTGCTCGCCGAGCGTTTCGTAATCCATAAACAAATTAACTAATTCTCCATTGCCGTTGATGGCGGAAATCCAAGAGGCGAATTTGTCAGCATCAAGCGGCCAACCGGCCCAAGTGCGTTCCGAAAAACGAAAGGCCATATCGTCAGATAAACGATAATTTTTTAAAAGCAATTTAATCTTTCTGGCCGCTGGCGGCCGATAAACGAAATTGGGGCTCCGCCAACCCAGATAATGATCCCAACCCTCAGCGAGCACTGCTCGGTAACCACGCCGTTCGGCCCACGCGCCAAGATGGTTGTTGTAAGCCAGCTCGGTGTTGCGGAATACACTAGGAGAAACACCGAACAAGCGGCGAACTAAGTCGGCGTGGGCTTTAACTTGACGCTCAAACTCGGGAGCGGAATAAAAAAAGGCAAGCGAATGATAGTAGGTCTCACCGAGAACGTTCACCCGACCAGTGCCAATCAACCTTTTAAAAGAATCGAGCGCCTCGGGATAAAAGCGATGCATCTGCTCTAACACCAAACCAGAAAATGAAAAGCTAAAACGAAATTCTGGGTGGCGTTGTAATAACTCGAGTAAAACTGCGTTCGCTGGCAGATAACACTTATCCGCTACTTTCCGTAAAATGCGCGCGTTATTTAAATTGTTCTCACCGCTTTCGTTGAAATAATCTTTTTGCCGACCGACGTCAAACACCCGATAACGTTTAACACGCAAGGGTTGATGGACTTGGAAATAAAAACAAACCGATGGCATTAGTGGCAGTGTATCACTTCGCCGACGTCAACTCCACTACAAACGCGCTACCCTTGCCTTCGCCGGCCGACTCCGCCCAAATCCGACCTTGATGCGCCTCGACAATCTGCTTGGCCACAAACAAGCCGAGGCCGGTGCCACGAATGTTTACCTTGCCCGCCTCCTCGGCGCGCGAAAACTTTTTAAACAGCTTGGGCATAACTTCCGGAGCGATACCAATGCCGGTATCCTTGACCGTCAAGCGGATGAGGCCATCACGTTTGTCTAATCGAACGTCAATTGCTCCACCCTTCTGCGTGTATTTGGCCGCGTTATCAAGGAGATTACTTACCACCTGACCGAGTTTACCGGAATCGCCGCTAACCTGAAACTCGGCATGCGCCGGCCCACAAGCAAAACTAAGCCGGAGGCCCTCCTTCTCAATTCCTGGGCGCAATTCGTCAATCGTCGCTCGCACCAGTTGGCAAAAATCAAAATTGCTCATCTCGTAATGCATGGTACCGAGTTCGATCCGGCTAATGTTCAAAAAGTCCTCAATCACGTTAACGAGATTTTGACTCGACTGAAAAACCCGCTCGACGGCCCCGCGCGCCTTTTCCCCCACTTCGCCGAACGACCCCTCGAGCAACATTGAAGAATAACCCTTGATCGCGGTAAGCGGGCTACGTAACTGATGCGAGGCCATAGACACAAACTCCGTTTTTTGCCGATCAAGTTCGTTCAAGCGAGCGTTGGCCACCCAAAGCCGATCATTGGACTTGCCCAGCTCCTTCAATAGCCCCTCAATCCGTTCGCGCTGCGCAACCTCGCGCCGCACGCTCCGCACAAGGATCACCCCAAAAATAATGGACAACAACCAGGTAATCAGCGCCACCGTTTTGGTGAGGTCGGACTGGGCGACTAGAATCAAAGAGCCGATCATCACCCACAAAACGCCAACCAGCGCTTGCGTGGCCAGAACCTTAACCCGAAAGACGCGGTATTGCACCATCATGTAAGACAGAAGCCCTAAGAAAATAACCATCCCTGCGGGGCCAAGGAATGTTAACTCATACCAGCCTGTTAAATCAGAAACAATGCCGGAAAAAGAAAAAAGGGCGAGGAAGGCCGTTATGGCCACGGTGGCAATTAACGCCTTTCGTCGCTCTTCAACTGGTTGCCGTTTCTCAAAAGTTTTTTTCAAACCAAGATAAATTATTGCCAGAGTAATAACCGTCTCAACAGAGTAAATATAAATCCACAGAGGACCAAAATAGACTCCTTCGCAGTTTGTTAAATCATAAGCCCCGATATTGTATTTGGTAAAAGAAAACAGTAGCACGGGAATCACAGATAAAAAAAGAGCAAAATTAGTCTGCCCCGAAAAACTTTTTCCGCACACGAAAAATCTCAAAAACAAGATGGAAAAATAAAATAAAGAGATTCCCAATATCGCGCTTAACTCCCAAAAAAGAAAAATGAGTTCGTTGTAGACAACTAGCCATTGCAAAATCTCATTAACTGTCCAAAACGAGAAAGAAACAGAAATTGCAGCAAGTAGGATAGCTCGAATTGAAAAAGAGTCCTTAAACAAAACTAAAAAACCAAAAAATAAGGCCGCTATTATTGCGGGTACGTATGAATAAAACAAAAGAGGTGGAGCAATAGATGTATCGACAAACCCGAAAAGATTTGGGAGCGCGTCTTGGCAGGCTGTTAGAGACATCCCCATGATCCTATTATATACTTATTATACAATATAATATCTTTCTAAATATGAGGGAAGGAAAAAGACCTTTTTCTTGGGTGAACAAAAAATTAGAGATCCGGGAAACAAATAAATATGGCAAGGGGGTGTTTGCCAAAAGAGAAATTGCAAAAGGCGAAATACTTTTTGTTATGGGTGGATACATTTTAGATATAAATGATGAAAATAATTTGATCGGAGAGGTGTCCGACAAGCCAATAGAAATATCAGAAAACTATTCAATCGGGCCAAGAACACCATCTGATATACCCCTGATGCCACAGCATTATGTAAACCACAGCTGTAACCCCAATGCCGGATTTAAGGGACAAGTTTTTATGGTAGCAATGCGAGATATCATATCGGGAGAGGAGATTTTGTATGATTATGCAATGATAATACATTCAAATCCCAAAAGCACTGTCTATTTTAAAATGAAATGCCGGTGTGGATCAGGAAATTGTAGAAAAATGATAGATGAAGAGGGATGGAAAATTCCAGAATTGCAGAAAAAATACGACGGGTATTTCCAGTGGTACTTGCAGGAGAAAATTAATAAATTGAAAAACGGAACGAGTTAGGTTAAGACAACGAAATCAAACGTTTTTGATAAAAGCGAGAGTTTTTTCAAACAACGCTTTTCTAAATTTTTCACCAGAAAAAACATGGTCCGCCCCCGGTATGTGCAAAAATTTGGACCTGTTCTTGTTTTGCAATAATTTCCAATACACTTGCGCGTCGGGCAAACCGCCGTCATCAGCAGCGACAACTAACACAGGGTAAGACGCACCAGAAAGCTCGGATGTAGTATCGGGCGAGGTTATACACTCTTCATAGAATCGTTTACTTATTATTTCCCCCGCGATTAGAAACATAAACTCCGCTATTTTCATTAAATTTAAAATCTTCTTCCATCCAAAATCATTAACGAATTTCTTCAAACTCATCTCGTTGGACTCATCAACAACAAAACTCAATCGCATTGTGCAAATTTCTTGGCCCAAAAAACATGCTCGGCCGTAAGAAAAAGCTCAAAATCTTTGTCTCCTGTCAGGCCGCTCAAAAAGATCGCCAAAGCGGAGCTTTTGCCACTCCGATTAAGCAAACCTTTAATTCCTATAGAACTGATTATCTCCATTGTTCAAAAATAAAAAGAAAGCCCTCCCCCAACAAGGTTGGGAGAAGGGCTCGAATCTGAAGCAACGCGCTCGAATCATTCCGGATCAAAATCTCCACTCCGTACACCGGCGATAAAAGTACGCCACTCCTCCATCGAAAAGACCAATTCAGTTTTGTGGGGGTCCTCCGTGTTTCTCACACGAACTTTACCATCCGCCCCAATCTTTGCCGAGACGCAAGTGCGACGATTGGTAATATACGTGATAGCGGCCGTCTTAAATCCTCGGATTATATCTGGTTTTAGACGCGGTCGATCATTACTCCTCCACCCCGGTCTCGATCACGTCGAAATTTTTTAGAATGACCGTTTGGTAAAAAGTAATGGAAATTGAAGCAATCACTGCCAGCAAAAGCAAAAGCCACAAAATTTTAGTTTGACGATTCACACCAAAAATTTTAACCCAAAAAAGCCGTGCCGGCGAGAATAAGCGCGATGGCCGAGAAACGTTGAACCACCGCGCGCCTCGTAATCGTTTCTCGGCCTAGGCGGGGTAAAAACAGAGTGAACAGAATCCCCAAAACAAAAACAAATACCGGCTGGAAGCCAGACAGCGCGACGGACACCAGAGCAATGGGCGCCAAGAGGAAAGCATAACCGGCGAGCGAGTCAGCGATAATGGTTAGAACTTCGCTGGTAGAATTAAGCGCAAAGACGGCCCCACGGCTCCGTTGAAACGCCGCTAAAAATTCGCGGCGATAACTGGCGACTAAAAACAAAAACGCCAATCCTACGCCGACCTTGCCCGCAAAATCCCAAAAAAGCGAGGTCCAAAAACCAAAATCTAGCGCAAAAAATTTGAAGATAGCGCCGTTGACGGCGTAAAGCAGAGATGCCAACAGCATCAGAAAAACCACTCGCCTGCGAAAACGCCTTGCTCCGTTCTCCAAATCAAAGGCGAGCACGGAAGCGCCAATTAAAACCAACGCCGAACCCAAAAGCTGGCCACGCGTCAACCATTCCCCAAAAATTAAAAACCCTAAGGCGTAACTGAATAAAGGAATCGTCTGGTAAAACGGGATGACTACCGAGGTCTCATCATCCTCCAACGCGTAAAGGTAGCAAAGGATGCTGAAAACAGTTAACGAGCCACTGCCCGCGAGAGCCAAGGCGGTTAGCCAATTAAGTGTCACCGCCGCCGGCTCTATTAACCAGATAATCGGTAAAACCAAAACACTGAATAAGCCAGAAAAAATAATCAAAGCACCAATTCCCCGTCCCTCCAGTTGGCGAGAAATCAAGTATTTGTCTATATGATTGGTTGCCGCATACAAAAAGGGCGGCACCAAAGAAATGAATAACCATGCCATAAAACCAAGCTTATGATATCATACTATGGTGAATATCCTATTTGTCTCCTCCCCCAACATGATTGCACCCGACCTCGCGCGTCGGCTTAAGGAAGAAGGGCATCATGTTAAACTATATTTACCTGTTTCTGAACACCGTGGCCAAAGCGACTTTGACGGCTTGGTGGAAAAAACCAAAGACTGGCGTCGGGAGCTCGATTGGGTTGGGAAGGAGGGATTAATTGTTTTTGACGACACCGGCGAAGGCAAAACGCAAACTGAATTACGGTCGCAGGGTTACTCCGTGTTCGGCGGTTGCCAAGCAGGCGATCGCTTAGAAAGCGATCGGGTGTTTGCTCAAGAGATATTGGGCGAATACGGGTTAAACTCGCTCGAAGCTCACACTTTTCATCAACTTGACGAGGCCATTGCTTTTGCCAAAAAAAATCCCCAAGCCTGGGTAATTAAACAAAACGGCCGCTCGTCTAAAAGTCTTAACTATGTGCCGGCTTTTAATGATGGGCGCGACACCATCAATGTACTCGAAAGCTATGGTCGCATACCAAAATACAAATTACGCTCCGTGACTCTGCAAAAAAAAGTCCAAGGGGTAGAAATTGGCGTGGGGCGTTATTTCAACGGTAAGGACTGGGTTGGACCGATTGAGATAAATATCGAGCACAAAAAACTTTTTCCCGGAGATCTTGGGCCTACCACGAGCGAGATGGGCACCCTCGCTTGGTACGACGACGACGAGAACAACAAATTGTTTACCGACACCCTTGCTAAAATCAAACCACATTTGGCAAAGATTGATTACCGCGGCGATATTGATATTAATTGCATTGTGAATAGCGAAGGCGTTTTTCCTTTGGAGATAACACCGCGTTTTGGCTCGCCTATTATTCATTTGCACGACGAGCTTCATCAATCGCCATGGGGTGAGCTGCTGCGCGCCGTCGCTAACGGAGAAAATTATCCACTCCGTTGGCGTCGAGGTTATGGTGTGGTGGTAATGATCGTCTTACCGCCCTTCCCTTACAGTAAACAGTTAAAGGATTTTTTGCCCGCCGGCCTACATATCAATTTTAAGAGCGAACTTAGTGAGGAGGAGTGGCGGCACATCCATTTTGAAGAGGTGGCGGCTAAACAAGTTAATGGGCAAAAACAATTTTTCGCGTCCGGCACGCTTGGTTATGTAATGTACGTTACCGGCACCAGCGAAACGGTTTCCGCCGCTCGCGAAAAAACGTATGGCTTAATCAAAAAAATTCACATCCCAAAAATGTTTTACCGCAACGACATCGGCGAACGTTTTGAGCGCGAGACGAAACAGCAATTAACCTCTCTCGGATACAACCTCGGCTCGCGGTAATAGCCGAAGTAGTTATCCAATCAAAAATATTTTATAATTGACGGCAGAGAAGCTCTTTGACATCGCGTTGATGTCAGCTAAATAAGACACGGAGGTAAAAGATGCGTGTGAAGAGATTGTGGCGGCTAGCCTTGTTGTCAGTCGGGTTCGGCGGCTGTGGTTATCCAACATATCAAACACCGGAGAAAACTAACGCAAACGGTTCGGACAATTCGAACACAGGAACAACTGTGATGAAGCAGTACACCTGCGACGAATTCGTGAATCTCCCGCCACCAAAAGTGGAAACGACGGAGAAGGTATTGGCGGTAACAGTGGAGACCATCGGACTTTGGAATCCGTGGCTCCACTGTTCTAATCGTTGGCTTAACCCCATTGATCCACCACCAGACAACTGTAGTGAGTTGTGGTTAGGAAGTGGCGGCCTCGGGCACGAAGATTACTACATTGCCGTCCGGTTTGTGGTTCCCGAAACGGAAAAGACGCATCGAGTTTTTCTCGAGCTCTGCCCGTTGGAAATTTGGGGCAACTTTAGTTACCCAGATTTCGATATTGAGTTGCTACAAAACGACTGGTGGCACAACTGCCAAGATAACCGGCAGCCAGTTTGTGACGATTTTCCGGAGACAGAAAAAACTCCGGGAACAACGGTCTGGGAATGGATCGAAGATAAACACGGCTGGGCCTGGTTGCGGTTCGACATCACGTCGAACCTGGGCAATTTGCCAAACAACCTATTGCTCAAATATACCGGTGCCGGTCTAGTTGAAGGAGTGGTGTTTGCTGGTCATTCATATTTGGAACTAGCCCCTCAGCCACGACTGGTGACAATGTCGGAACCGGAACCACCGAGTCTGTGTTGCCCCCTGCCCGGGACCTTCACCGAACAGATCATCACATATCCGTTCGGAGCTGGACCGTGGCAAAACGAGCACTGCGGCGGGCCAAACAGCCCGCCGCTCCGACACACCGGCGTTGATCTACAAACCAAAGCCGGCACACCCGTCTTCGCTGTTCGAGGCGGAACCGTCACATACTCCACTGTTGACGAAAAGTGGGGTGGTTACGTTGTCGTCGAACACTGCTCGGATAATAATGAGTGCTGGACAAGTACTTACACTCACGTGATCCCCTATGCTGGGATAACGACCGGCATAATCGTCAAGCGCAGCCAACAAATTGCCGAGGTGGCGCCGCTCGCGGGCGGCCCTCACCTGCACTTCCAGGCGCGGCATGGTCGATTCGACCCAGTATGGAGTTTGCGCGGGCGCTTACCAGATAAGGCCTGTTTTGTAGTAAAAACAAAAAAAGACGAGCCGGAATTCCCCGAACGGTTCGTGGATCCGGAATGTCTGGGTTGGGAATAATCGTCACAAGGAGAATCGCGATGAGACCGACAAAGCTCATATTTGGAGTTTGGTTTTTGGCGGTAATAATTGGCGGGGGATGCACAAATGACCCCGCAACGATCGCTGTCTCAGACCCGCCAGCAAATAGCGACGGCCCATTGAGGCCGGGCAAATACAACGGCACAATGATTTGCGACGGCGGGTGGTTGTATGATCAGTACGGGATCCCAACCACTTATCTAGTATCCATGGTGGTAACCGATGAAGGCTGGCCCGCCACGGAAGGCGGACTTGAAATAAGCCCGGGAACCGACGTCACTCTACCCCTCGCAAACTTTGGCAATGTTGACCTCCGAGTTAAAAACTACGAAACCGGAGAGGGTAGGTTCACCGCGGAACTGGAGGGATACACGGTAACTTGTGACAACAGTTGTATCGGCTCTGCCAAAGATGGGGTGTGCAACGAGGAGGGGGCGTGCCCTGAAGGTGAATACTTCTGTATTATCAACGGAGAGTACGGCTGGGGCGGTTGTTCTCCGGGAACCGATTGCGACGACTGCCGCGGCGTATTGCCTATGATGGAATCGAACGTAACCATGAACGTAGAGTACGTTCAAGAAAGTCCAAGCTCCTTAACAGAGAACCGAAAGATTGTGAGCAAACCAAACCGTTCTAGCCCGATCACCATCGCTTGTGGGTCAATATTGGTGAAGGATCCGTCGTCCCACTAGCCGCTAATCAACGCGATCAAAACACAAGACGCCCCCGGTCGCTACATCACAGCGACCGGGGGCCGTTTATGTTTATCAAACTCCCTCCTCTTTTAATTCTTCAACGAGCTTTTTGGCGCGACGTGAGAGCTTGCTCGGATTTTTAACCCTCATCTCGACGAGCAGATCGCCGCGGCGTCCGCCTTGGCCGGTGGCCCCGTGGCCACGTAAACGCAAAATTTCTCCGGTGGAAATACCGGGTGGTATTTTCAATTTGACTTCACCGCCATCAAGTGTCCTAATCGCGTACTCGGCGCCGAGCAAGGCGTCAGAGAGCCTCACATCAAGCGTCATTAGTAAGTCTTCGCCCTCTCGCTTGAAAATCGGATGCTTTTCAATATGAATTTTGACATACAAATCACCCGCCAAGCCATTGGTAACGGCTTCACCGCGGCCACTAATCCGAATCATCTCCCCAGAAGAGATACCGGCCGGCACCGTTATTGTTATCTCTTCTGGCCCGCGTACTACCCCGTGACCGGCGCATTTTCGACACCTAGCTTCCGGAATCGTGCCGCGCCCAACGCAATCCCCGCATTCTCTAGTGGTGGTAAAAATCCCGACAAGGGAACGCCGTGTCTCGTTTAATCGTCCACGCCCATTGCAGGTTGGGCAGGTCTTAGTTGACGAACCTGGTTCCCCGCCAGCGCCACGGCAGGACGGGCAAACGCCAACTTTGTTGATAAGAATTTTGCGCTCTGTACCGAAAACCGCCTCCGCGAACGATACTTGGATGTCTACGGAAATATCACGCCCTCGCCGCTGACGGAAACCGCCGCCACCACCTGCCTTCTGAAAAAACTCGTTGAACAATTCGCCCAAATCGAATTGGAAACCACCCGCCTGACCGCCATTCTGGCCAAAACCACTGAAATCGAAACCGCCAAAACCGGCTTCGTCTCCTTGGCTAGCGAACGATTGACCATAAGCGTCGTACTCGGCCCGACGCTTATCATTAGAGAGAATCTGATAGGCTTCGTTTACCTCCTTAAATTTTTGCTCGTCACCACCTTTTTTATCTGGATGATATTTGTGCGCCAGTTTGTGAAAGGCTTTCCGCACTTCCTCGGTCGAGGCGTTGCGTTCCAATCCGAGAATTTTGTAATAATCTTTTGACATTTATTTTTTGTCTTGGTTCTGATTCAGCGCTTCGCCGATTTTCTGCATTTCACGAGACAGCGCCTCGCTCGCTTGCTTAATCTTCTCCAGGTCATCACTTTGGCGCGCTTCGGTTAACTCTTTAATCTTGTTCTGAACAGCTGTTTTAATCGAGGAATCAAGCTTATCACCGGCATCCGTCAGCGCCTTTTCTGCTGTGTAAGCCAATTGTTCAGCGGCGTTACGCGCGTCGGCCAATTCCCGCTTGCGATTGTCATCCGCGGCATGAGCTTCAGCTTCAGTGCGCATTCGATCAATATCCTCCTTGCTCAAGCCCGAACGAGCTTCAATCCTAATAGATTGTTCACGGCCGCTGGCTTTGTCTTTAGCTCGCACGCTTAAGATGCCGTTAGCGTCAATGTCAAACACCACCTCAATTTGAGGTCGACCACGAGGCGCGGGCGGAATACCGTCCAAAATAAAGCGTCCCAAACTCTTATTATCAGCCGCCATCGGACGTTCACCCTGCACGACATGAATCTCCACTTGTGTTTGATTGTCGGCCGCGGTCGAGAAAATCTGACTTCGAGACACCGGCACCGTTGTGTTTTTTTCAATTAATTTGGTCGCCACCCCACCCATCGTCTCGATCCCAAGCGATAGCGGCGTTACGTCCAACAGCAAAACATCCTTAACATCGCCTTGAAAAATGCCCGCCTGGATGGCCGCTCCCAAAGCCACCACTTCGTCCGGGTTAATCGAGCGGTTTGGTTCTTTGCCAAATAAATTTTTGACGGCTTGGACGATCGCCGGCATCCGCGTCTGACCACCGACTAAGATTACCTCCTCAATATCGGCAAGCTTGTAACCAGAGGCCTCCACTGCTCGCTTGGTAATGTCGATCGAGCGATCAATAAACGGTTTGGCCAACTCTTCCAATTTAGCGCGCGTCATCTTTAGCAGTAGATGCTTCGGCCCACTGGAATCAGAACTGATAAACGGAATATTAACCTCCGTTTCAACGGTAGTAGAGAGCTCATGCTTAGCTTTCTCTGCCGCTTCTTTTAATCGTTGAAGCGCCAAGGGATCGCGAGTGATGTCGAGTCCGGTATCCTTCTTAAACTCGCCGGCCACCCACTTAATAATTTCTTGATCAATATCCTCTCCGCCCATGTGGGAATCGCCGTCAGTCGCTTTAACTTGGATACTCTGCTCGCCCTCTTCGCCGGTAATTTCTAGAATCGAGATATCAAAAGTGCCGCCACCGTAATCATAAACGGCGATCTGCTCGTTTTTACGACGATTGAAGCCGTAAGCTAACGCGGCAGCCGTCGGCTCATTAATAATGCGCCGAACCTTAAACCCAGCGATTTCTCCGGCATCGCGCGTGGCCTTGCGCTGCGAATCATCAAAATAAGCTGGAACAGTAATTACCGCCTCCTCCACCTTTTCGCCTAATTTGGCTTCCGCGTCCGCCTTTAATTTTTGCAAAATCATCGCCGAGATTTCCTCCGGACTGTAAGTTCGGTCACCTAATTTAATTTTTATTCCGCCTTCGGCCGCAGATTCTAAACGGAACGGCACAATTTCCCGATCGCGTTTAATGTGTGGATCGTCAAACCGATGCCCCATTAAACGCTTCACTCCAAAAATGGTATTCTCCGGATTTGTGATCGCTTGACGTTTGGCCAAAAGACCAACCGTCCGCTCTCCGGACTTGGTGAGAGCGACAACCGAAGGAGTGGTGCGCGCACCCTCGTTGTTCTCCACCACCTTCGGTTCGCCACCCGCCACATATGCCATCGCCGAGTTGGTAGTTCCCAAATCAATACCAAGAATTTTTGCCATAGTGCACAAAAAAGTTAACTTTTAAAATGCCAGACGCGAACGCCCACCGGCCGCAGGGTTACTCCCATCCGACGATAACCTTTTTGGAGCACCGCCGCGATTCGGCCATCCAATTCGGCCTCCACGGCCGATGTCGTTTCAAGAGCGATATGCCAGACGGGATCAAATTTCTCTCCCGTCTCAGCGGAAATTTCTTCAACCCCCAGACGAGAAAGAAAATTTTTCACTTGGCTGTAAATTTGTTCCAGTCCGCGACGCCAATCAGAAGAAACCGCCTCGCCCGCGGGATGATTCAAACCGGCCTCTAACCCGTCAATAATCGGAAAAAATTCCTTAAGCAGGGCCTCCTCTGCCGCCCGTCCCGCCGTGGCTCGAACCGCAGCCAATTCTTTCTGGAGGTTGAGATAATCAGCTCGCAAACGTTGCGCAGTATCAAGATAATCACGTTTTTCCGTTTGGCAACGCTTTAACTCGTCACGGCAACGCGCTAATTTCGCCGCCAATTCGGCATTGGGCGACCCTTCGTCAACTTCAGATACGGTTGGCTCTTTTTCCTCCTCCATCAAAAATTAACGTTTCGACCACTGCGGCGCTTTGCGAGCTTTCTTCAAACCAAATTTTCGCCGTTCCTTGGCGCGCGCGTCGCGAGTGAGCTTCCCTGCGGCTTTAAGCGTCGCGCGCGATTCCGGCGTCGCTTGGATCAGGGCGCGCGCCAAACCTAAAGCGATCGCTTCCGCTTGCGAGACAGTGCCGCCGCCACGCGCCACGACTTGAATCGCGTATGTTTTCTCCGCCGACAAAATTTTTAGGGGCGCCAACAAAGCCTCACGCGCGGCGGCGGTAACAAAATAATCTTTCCAGTCTTTATTGTTAACAACAATCTGACCTTTATCACCCCGGGTGTACAAACGCACTCGAGCGACAGACGACTTGCGTCTCCCTACCCCTTCCACATATTTTTCCGGCGATGAAACGGCCCTAGCCATAATAAATAATTACAATTTTATTTCTAAATTAGCCAACATTTGACGGCGCAACTTGTTCCGAGGCAACATTCGGTTGATCGCCCGTCGCAATAACTCCGCCTGACCCAACCGGCGAGCCAGATCAGAGGCGTTTTCTCGACTCAAGCCCCCCGGCCAACCACTGTAGCGAGTATAAATTTTACCGCGCCATTTTCCGCCAGTCAAAACAATTTGGGAAGCGTTCTCAATTGTAACGCGCACAGCTGGCATCAGATTGGGCTGAAAAGAAACCTCGCGTTTGCCGCGAAGCAATAAAGCCGCCTCACTCGCCACCCGACCAACCGGCCGTCGGGCGGCGTTGATTATATAATTTTTGATTTGCTGTTCGGTCGACATAACGCTTAAACAAATTGAATAATCGCCAGCGGACTGCCGTCACCGGCGCGAGCTGGCAACTTCACAATCCTTGTATAACCACCAGCGCGGCCTTGATAACGTGGGGCCAACTCCTCAAACAATTTTTTAACCTCCGTTGCCGCGCCCCCCAACCGTGCTCTAACTAAGCGTTTTCCGGCCAAATTATCTGTTTTTGAATAAGTCACGAGCCGCTCAATTAAGGGGCGCAACTCCTTAGCGCGCGCGGTTGTCGTCTCAATCTGACCATAACGAATCAGCGAGCGGGCCAAGGAACGCAACAACGCCCGCCGTCCGTCGCGCGTTCGACCAAATTTCCGTTGGCGACGATGATAACTCATATTACTCTTTCAAGATCAATTGACGACGGGCGAGCGTGTCTTTAATTTCTTTAATTGCTCTGTCGCCAAGACCGCCAAGCTCGAGCAGGTCTGATTCCTTCTTTCTCAACAAACCACCAAGCGTTCGGATGCCGCCATCGGCCAACGCATTAACCACGCGAGTCGAAAAACCAAGCTCTTCGATTTTCAACTTGGCATCAACGGCCGATATGGTATTCGATCCGCCCGTTTTGTCACTCGGCATCGACGGCTCGACCGCCGTCGCTCGAGAAACTGCGCTCTCCAATACAGTTTCCGGCTCACGGAAACCGACGATCGACCGTAATTGCTCAATCATTATTTCCACCGCTCGTTCTAGAGCCTGACGCGGGGTCATGGTTCCGTCAGTTTCGATATGTAGACGAAGGCGGTTGTAATCAGTACGGTCGCCAACTCGCATATTTTCGACTTCGTAACTAGCGCGCCGGATGGGGGTAAAGGTGGCATCAAGGAAAATGGTTCCGCTACCGACCTCGCCCGTCATTTGACGAACGGCCTCCTTAGGCAAATATCCATGGCCACGGGCAATCGTCATTTCAAGCTCTAAACTCGACTGCTTATCAGCTAGATGAGCAATTATCGCTTCCGGATTAGTTACTTCAACTTGGCCGGGCATCTCCAAATGAGCGGCGGTTACTTCCGCCGGGCCCTTAGCTTTAAGCCTCACCTCCTGCGACTCATTAGTGGTTAAACGAAAACGAATTTGCTTTAGATTAAAAATTAAAGCGATAACGTCTTCCTTCACTCCGGTGATAGTTGAGAACTCGTGGTCTGCGCCAGCAATTTTTAACTTGATGATTGCCGTGCCAACGAGTGACGAAAGAATCACGCGCCGCAAAGAATTGCCGAGCGTCTGGCCATAGCCGGGGTAAAGATTTTCTATCTCATATATCCCCAGATTACCTTCTTCCTTAATAATTTTCGGTTTGGAGGGTAGGATAATGTCAGTGAAATGATCAGTCATATTTTAAAAAAATTAATTGTTTAAAAAAACTATACTCGGCTGTAAAATTCAACGATCGCTGTTAAATTCGGACCCGACTCCGATTCGCTCATCGTCGGCGACGCGACCACTTGCCCGGTCATTTCCGCCGGCTCGCCACGCAACCATTCTGGCAAACGCCAGTCCTTCACTCGTTCGTTTAAATCACGCCACAATCCACGGTCGCGGCTTTGGGAACGAATGGTAATTTTATCTCCCGGCTTAAGAGCAAAAGACGGAAAATTAACACGGCGACCGTTAACAACAACATGGCCGTGAGTAACAATCTGCCGCGCCTGTCGTCGTGAGGCGGCTAAACCCAAACGAAACACGATGTTATCAAGGCGTGACTCCAATAGGCGATATAAATTGACGGCGGGAGCCTCGGTGCTGGAGTTCGCCTTTTTCACATAGTTAGCAAACTGACGCTCCGACAGGCAATAAGTGTAACGCGCTCGCTGTTTTTCTAGAAGTTGGTCGGCGTAGTTGGACGACCCGCGCCGTGGCCGACCACCCGCCTTTTCGCGCGCGTTACCACCCACTCCTCCGGATGAAGTGGTGAATTTAGTAGTCTGACATTTTGGGAAAACTCGATCTCCCAAACGCCGACAAATCTTAAATTTTGGTCCGATTTGCATTTTATTAAAAAATTAAACCCGCCGCGGTTTGCGTGGCTTCGGGCCATTAAATGGCACCGGCGTCGCGTCAGTAATTTTTTCTAAACTGATCCCTCGACTAACAAAAGAACGCAGGGAAGACTCGCGTCCGGAACCAACTCCCCGCACCACGGCTTCTGCCTCTTTAACGCCCATGTTTTCGGCTTTTTCGGCCATCAGTTCTCCCACCTTGCTCGCGGCAAAAGTGGTCCCTTTTTTCGCTCCACGGAAACCCAAGCTACCGCTCGAGGCGGACGATATCACCTTGCCCTCGAGATCAACCAGCGTTAGTTTGGTGTTGTTGTACGTCGCTTCAATATGCAATACCGCGCGCTCGAGTTTACGCCGACCGCCACGCGCTAAAGCGCGCGAGCGCAAACCTTGATCTACGCTCTGGCCGCTTTTCCGAACAACCCTTTTCTTTCCCATAGTGATTATTTCTTTTCTAGTTTTTTACGCCCAGAGCCCATAGTCTTCCGCACGTTACCGCGACGGGTGCGAGAATTGGTCTTAGTGCGCTGACCGCGTGAGGGCAGACGTCGAAGGTGGCGCGAACCACGATACGACTGAATATCCGTTAATCGCTTGATATTCGCGCTTATCAATCGCCGCAGACCCCCTTCGATTGTTTCCGCCTCAACGGCTTGGCGGATCAAGTTTTCTTCTTCCGGGGTTATCTCGCCCGGCTTCTTACCCTCCGACACCCGCACTCCGGCCAAAATCTTTTTGGCGAGCGGGCGACCAATCCCGTATATCGCCGTCAAGGCAATTTCGAGACGTTTTTCTTTCGGCAAGGTTACTCCAGCAATCCGCATGATTTTGCAAAAAAATTAAGCTTGTTTTTGTTTATGGCGAGGTTTGTTTGAGCAAACGACATACAAATAACCACGCCGTTTGACGAAACGGCATCGCGCACAGCGCTTTTTTAACGTTGAACGAATCTGCATTTTATTGTAAGTTCAAAACCTTCTCACGATCCGCCCTTTGCCGCCATACGGATCAAGCACTACCTCCACCCGATCGCCAACTAAGACCATTATCCGATGAAGACGCATTTTGCCGGCTAAATACGCTAGAATCTCGTTTTCGTTACCATCTAAACGAACGCGAAAAAGAACATTGGGCAAAGCTTCCAACACCACGCCGGTAACCAAATCACCGCGACCCCCACCATTGTCGCCAGCCGTTTCCGACCCGTCGTTCGGAGCCAAATTATCGACCGTCATTCGAATAAAAACCCATGCGCAACAAAGGTGGAATTATGCTAGCAAAGCAATAGTTAGACGTCAAGCGCGTCCGGCACTGGGGTTGCCACCTCAATGATAATTTTTTCCCTGGTGGATGGAAAATGCCAAAGCCACGGTGGTCTAAAAGCAAGATCGTATCTTTCAAGTGTTTGATCGTTGCTCGCCAACGCCGCAAGTTCCCCGCGCGCCGCTCCCGCTAAACGGGCTTGCCAATCATTGGTATCTATTTCCGAGACCGCCAATAATTTACCACTCAAATTAAAGTCGAGACGACCTTCTTTGATTTCTGTCGCCACCCGGTCAAGAACCAAAAGGTCGAGTCCGTCCAAGTTAGCAATCGTCGGCTTGGGCGGCAAACCGTAACTAGCCAACGATTGAATCAAGCGAGTGGTCAAATCGGCTCGACGAAAAACAGCGGCGGCCCAATCGGCCGTTTGCGTTACCGTAACCTGATTTTCGCCTAACGGGACAATTTTTTCTGTCGTCTCGAGCGCCGTTAGCGGAAAAATAATCATTTCCGCCGGTAAAGAAGACCGGGCTTCGGTCAATAACCTGTTTTTTAAATCAGCAATCATTGATTCTCGCGCTGTCTTCAGCTCATCTGGCTTAGGCAACAGTCGAGCCCCGTCCGCTCCACCCGTCATAGGAGAAACGGATTCAGCGTAAAATCCTTCAAAACGCGGATCGCCCTTAAAGCCCGGGATGGTAAATTTTGTTGGCCCAACATTATAATCAGGGCCAACGCCGTCAGAAATTACCGTTGCCTCCACTGCTCCCGGCTCTATTTTCCCGTCAACCTCGCGCGAACCGGGCACGGTGACCGGTTTGCTGATGCGGTAGATTTTTCCATCCGATGTTGCGAAACGCGTGCGAGCGATAAGCACCTGCGGCCGAGCGCTATAATTATTGTAGATAGTGATTAATCCACTTGCGGGTGTTGGCTCGGCCTCCATTTTCGTCGCTGGTAAAACACGCTCATTTTGACCATCCAAACGAACCAATTGATAGCCGAGGTCGCTCCCCGTCGGTGTTAAACTCGCCGTTAACCGCACCGTGGCCTCAACCAATACCGCGCGCGGATAAAGAACAATCCGGGCCTCGCCCCAGCGCCAAGTGGCCCAAGCCCCGCTGCCCAAAACGACCAAAATCACCGCTAGGGTTACTAACCACCAGCGTTTTTTTGGGAAACGCTCACCCACCGTTAATTCATAATCACCGGATGTCGCTGGCCGACGCACGGCATCGCCCGTCGCGCGCTCGGTGGTTTTTGGCAAAACCTCGCGCAAACTTGGTTTGGAACGTTTTACGTCTTGAATCATGATTTAATGTTATCACAAAATATGCCGCCGAGCACCAAGCGCGCGTCCGCTGGAGGATTTAAACCACCACCACAATAAGATTGAAACAATGTGTCGTCTAGCGCCCGAGCGTGTAGGGGGCTGTTGTTGATAACCAGACTGGAGTTACTCGACGTTCGGCTGAGCCAACCAACATACAATGGAGCAAACGACGGCTGGGTTAGCACCAGCACCTCGGGCGAAAGGAGAAATTGGTCGAGCGCCTGATCAAGATTATCTTGAAATAACTTGAGCCAAGCGTCGGCTTGTTCTCGGAGAAAATTTTTTATTCGTTGGGCTGCGGCGGCCGTTTGAGTGCCGGCAAAATATAGTTTAAGCGCTGATTCGGCCTCCGCAAACACCGTCCTAAAATTGGCAGCGTATTGGCGAATCAGATGATTGCTACCCAGTGGAAAAGAGAAGGTTTCCAGCAAAACTCCTTGGGAAACAACTGTAACTTCGGTAATTTCTTCTTCCACGTTCACGAGGGTGAGATTGGTCAAATTTGGCAACAGATACGGGACAACTCGATAAAGCATGAACGAAAATGGGTGGAAAACAACCGACCGCCACCGCTCGCCACGCAAACTGGCCGAAAGACGATTTAATAACGCGCCAGGAGTAGCCGAAAAATACATCGCAATCTCGGCCTCCGTGGCACGAGCTGACACCCCTAGCGGCACGGGATAACCATTTAGAGTTAAGCGAAGAATTCTTTTTTCCAACAGATGATAATTTTCCCCGTCCGCCAAAAATTTTTTACCTTCACGATCCAAAACTTCTCCTACATTCCGGGCGGTAAACAGGCGCGGCTCTTTGTGCCGCCAACGGATGATTTTCGTCCGGTCGAGATAAAACGGCGCGGAAAGAAAACAGTGGCCGGCGATGTGCCGACCGCCGCTCCCCCGCCGCACCGCCGCGGCGGTGCGGCGCAGAGCATCTACTATTTGGCCAAACATCAATTCCGGTTCCTGGTTTATCTCGAAACTGATGTCTTCATGATGGACGAGAACCGGCTCGCGACAACGGCCGGCGTGGCCAGTTGTCGTCGGCGGCGCGAGAAGCGCGCCGCTCACGCCGTGACTATGAACATCAATGATTCCCAAAACTTCGCTCATCGTCATCTAATTTTAAAAGACAGCAAAACAACTGACAACGAATAAGTGTTGCCAATTCCCAAATTTGACAAAATACATTTATTCCAATATCCTAATGACAGAATATCAGCTTGTTGTCTGATAGATCTTGAAACTCGAAGACGGAGGACAGACTATGAGCGGACGACAGGGGTTTGTCGCGGGCCTGACGGTAACAGGAATAATAATCCTGCTGACGGTGGTGTTGACGCTGGTGTTTGCTGTCGATAATCCCCAGCCAAACACCCACACAATCCATTATTGGCAAGAGAAGATACCGTTTGAAATTACAGTTACAGAGGACAATAACACGGGCGTTTGTCTGCAAATTGACGGTCGATATGAATACCGAGGTAACGAGCGGGAAAAATTGATGGCCGAGGCTCGTCGCCTAGTGTTTTCGTCGATTGATCGACCGGTAAACCTAGGAAAGAGTGGCTGCGAATTTCAACTTCTCGGCCTTCCCGTCATGGAATACCACCAGCCAAGCAAACAAAGAGGCAGCGCAAAACTCACCCTCGCCTTCACAGGAAAGTGGCAGAACAAGAAGTTGGTCGCCTACGGCAAGCCCCTTGAACAAATTGCCGAATCGCTATCACCTGCAGACTGATCCGCCCCATAGAGATCGCCCCAAGCACCCCGTTTGTTCATCGAACAGCGGGGTGATTTTTTGTTAAATGAGCTTGGCTTTGATTCGACGAACACCCGCCGCACTTGGTTCTTCTTTCAAGATTTTTAATCCACCAATTTCGCCAGTGTGGCCCACGTGTGGCCCGCCGCAGAACTCGCGGCTAAAAACTTGATCGCCCTGGCCAATCGTGTACACCGAGACGACATCGCCATATTTGGTTCCAAATTCCATTTCTGCGCCCAATTTCTCGGCCTCGGTTTTAGGTAAATTTTGCTGGATCACCGGCAGGTCCTCTTTTATTTTCTCATTCACCAGCGCTTCAATTGCCTGCTTTTCGCCGTCGGTTAGTTTGCGTGCGAAACTAAAATCAAGACGCAGGCGTTCTTCGTTGATATTCGAACCGCGTTGCTTAACATCTACGCCAAGCACGCGCTTTAGGGCCGCGAGCAGAAGGTGGTGCGCCGTGTGCAATTTGATCGTCGACGGTTCGTGGTTAGCAAGGCCGCCAACGAATTTTTTATCAAGACCGGTGCGCGAGACATCACGATGCTCGCGCATTGCCGCTTCAAAGTTTGCGATATTAATCTCTCTCCCCTGTTCGCGCGCCAATTCCGCCGTCAGTTCCAGCGGAAAACCATAACTTGTAAAAAGAGTAAAAGCGTCGGTCCCCCGCTCAAACTCTTTGAGACCACGTTCCAAAGTCACGGCAAATTTATTTTCTTCTTCATTCAAAATTTGAACAACCCTTTCTAGATTTTGACCCAGCTCTTGGTAATGATTACCGTAAGTTTGAATAATGTTTGGCACCAAACTGCTTAAACCGCCCTCAAGTTTAAGTTGCCGGGCATGACGCACTGCCCGGCGAATCAACCGACGCAAAATGTAACCGCGATCGGTGTTGGTGGGCGTAACGCCATCAGCGATCAAAAAAGTGGCGGCGCGCAAGTGATCAGCCACAATCCGAGCCGACCGGCCATTATCCCCCAACCGCTCAAGCAGAGGCAAAAATAAATCACTCTCGAAAATATTTTTTTTGCTCTGCGCCACCATCGCTAGACGTTCAAGGCCCATTCCGGTATCAATTCCCAATTGTGGCAATGGTTCAAGCCTTTTGCCCGCCGCGCCCGCAAGCAAGTCCTCGCGCGTACCATTGTAAAAAAATTGGTTGAAAACGACGTTCCAGATCTCAACCGTCTTACCGGCGGCGTTTTCGCAATAAATTTCGGTCGTTGGGCCGCAGGGGCCGGCGTTACCCGTCGGCCCCCAAAACACGTCGTCAATTCCCTCGCGTCGCACATCTTTTACACCGAGCTCGCGCCAAATCTTCTCTGACTCATCATCGGCTGGCACGCCCCGGCCACCGCCAAAAACCGTCACGTAGGCAATTGGTAAATTTAACTCTCGAGCAATAAATTCGTGGGCGAACGCGATTGCTTCGCCCTTGCCATAACCGCCGAAAGAAAAGTTGCCGAGCATCTCGAAAAATGTGAGGTGGGTGTCGTCACCAACTTCATCAATATCGGTTGTCCGAAAACATTTTTGAATCGAAGCCGTGTGATAACCGCCAAATTCCCGCCGGGCAACGGCGGCATCGAGATAATAGGGCTTAAACTGCTGCATCCCTGCCGTGGTTAAAAGGACCGAAGGATCGTCGGGCACCAGCGATGACGATGGCACAATCTTATGCCCCCTATTCTCAAAAAACGTCAAAAACTTTTGCCGAATCTCACTTGACTTCATTCCGTCATCTTACTGGAAAAGTATAAATAAAAAAAGCGCACCGAAGTTCTTGCAAGAACTTCGGTGCTTGATTCGCCGCAAAAGCTGGGTTTGTACCTAGGACAGAAAAAGACCCAAATGGAGATAGGCCAGAACCCAAGCATGTTGCTGACCCGTGCCGCGCAAGAATTCAGAAACCTCGCTGATACCCAGCCACACAAACTGGTGGGGCAGATTGGGGGCAAGCCCCTGCCGCGTTGAACTGCGTAACCGGCACAAGACAATCGTGGTTGGGGCTTTCCGATTCTCCCTTTTGTGAATGGTGTAGTAGAAAGCCAGATACTCGCCCAAAACTGTAACAACCTCAACATCCACGTAGCCGGTTTCTTCGCGCACTTCCCGTAAGGCGGCTTGTTGCGGGGTCTCCCCAGGCTCAATTCCGCCCATCACAAAAGTTCGATAACCAATGTCACCCCAATTCAAACATCCGAATTTGCGATTTCCCGGGTTGTGCAAAATAACAAGAACGGTCTGGCGTTCGACACAAGGAAGTCCGTGCAAACGTCTGGTGCTTTTATCCTCGAACTTAAGCATAAATAGATAGACCCCCTTTCTGTCTCTAACCTAGCACCAAAATCACAGTTTGACAAACCGGATGTAGAAGGTAAGATACTGGAAATGAAAATTGGTAATTATTTGCAGGAGATCCGCGCGGAGTTGAAACATGTCGCCTGGCCTACCCGCCGCCAAACGACCAATTTTACCGTGCTCGTGATCGGTATTTCCATCTTCGTAGCCGCCATGCTTGGTTTGCTTGATCTGGGTTTTGCCTACGGTCTCGAGCAAATACTTCAATAACATGAGCGCTCCGGAAACAGAGAAAAAAGCCCCTCCAGCCGCACTAGATGAAAAAGAGATCGCGCCTGGCCGTCATTGGTATGCTATCCATACATATTCCGGCTACGAAAACACCGTCGCTCGCAACTTGAAGCAGAGAATCGAATCGTTAGGGATGGAAGACAAAATTTTTAACATCATTGTCCCGACGGAAAAGAAAGTAAAGGTTAGGGGCGGTAAACGCGCAACAGTGGAAGAAAAAGTGTACCCGGGTTACGTGCTCGTCGAGATGATCGTTACCAACGACTCGTGGTACGTTGTGCGGAATACTCCGCGGGTAACGGGTTTCGTCGGCTCGGGTGTTGTACCCGTGCCCCTTGATCGGGCCGAGGTTGATCATCTTTTCCGTTTAATGGGCAAAGAAGAGGTCTCGCACACCATCGATCTCCAAACCAACGAAGCCGTTCAGATTGTGGATGGGCCGTTCAAAGATTTCGAGGGCAAGGTAGATCAGATTGACACTGCACGCGGCAAAGTTAAGGTTCTTGTCTCGATGTTTGGCCGCGAAACGCCGGTCGAGCTCGATTTTTTGCAAGTCAAGAAAATTTAATTTATTTATGGCTAAGAAAAAGCTAGAAAAGAAAATCAAACTGCAAATCCCCGCCGGGAAAGCCACACCGGCGCCGCCGGTAGGAACAGCGCTCGGCCCGGCCGGCATCAATATCGGCGACTTTGTAAACAAATTTAACACCGCCACGGCCAAAATGGGCGATATTATTGTGCCGGTTGAGATCTCGATCTATGGCGACCGGAGCTTTGATTTTGTTCTAAAAACGCCGCCGGCGTCTAACTTACTCATCAAAGCCGCGGGGGCAGAAAAGGGCTCGGGCAAAAACCTCGCAGCGCGCGCAGGCAAGGTTACCGCCGCCCAAGTGCGCGAGATTGCTGAGAAAAAAATGCCCGACCTTAACACCACTGATCTTGAGGCCGCCATCCGAACCATTGAAGGCACCGCCCGCTCGATGGGGATTGAGGTTACGAAATAAAGAGGTATCATTGGGGATGATGGCCCAAGCACCCATCAATAATAGGTACATACGTCCCGGTTGGGATGAGTACTTTTTGCAAATTGCCGAATTGGTAGGTAGCCGGGCAACGTGTGACCGCGGTCGATCTGGTTGCGTGATTGTCCGAGATCGAAGAATCCTAGTAACTGGCTACGTTGGTTCACCAACCGGTTTGCCGCACTGCGATGAGGTTGGCCACGAACTTCATCGAATTATCAATTTTGATAACAGTGAATCGGAACACTGCGTCAGGACCGTACACGCTGAACAAAACGCGATTGCGCAAGCGGCTAAGTTGGGAGTATCGGTTGACGGCGGCGTTCTCTATTGTCACATGACACCTTGTTATGTTTGTGCGAAAATTTTAATAAACGCGGGCATCAAGAAGGTGGTGGCCAGCAAAGATTATCATCGAGGACAAAAAACTAAAGAGATTTTCGAAACAGCGGGGGTTAGATTAGAAATTCTTAATCCCGAAATCGAGGATTATAAGTCTGATCGATTTAATAAAAATGGTAAAATTAAAAATTAAACGCCTCCACCCAGAGGCGGTTTTTCCTCTTTATGCCAAACCGGGTGATGCCGGGCTTGATCTTTTTGTGCTGGAAGAGTTGGAATTAGGGCCTGGCGAACGCAAATCAATACCGCTGGGGATAGCAATTGAAATACCCCCAAACCACGTCGGCTTAATTTGGGACAAAAGTGGACTTTCACACAAATACGGAATCAAAACTTTCGGGGGGGTAATTGATTCTGGTTATCGTGGAGAAATTCACGTCGGCGTGATGAATTTATCAGACAAGTTTTTTCGTTTTGAAAAAGGGCATAAAATTGCTCAAATAATCATCCAACCAGTTACTCGGATTGAATTAGAGGAAGTGGAAAGTTTAACGGAATCTGAACGGGGTAAAGGAGGATTCGGTAGCACCGGGAAATAGGATTGATGAAAATTTTCGTTTACGACGAATTTAATCCCGAGGATATGGCGATGATGCAGGCGCTTTATTCGCGGAGCGCGGCCAGCGTAGTCGAGCACGTTGAGAAGGTTAGAGTTACCGGTTCCGGTAAATTTATGGAAAAATACTACATCGGCTACGGCCACAGCTCGATTGCCGACTGTGGTTCAACTACGATTTTTATTGAAAATGTTTCGATGCTCGCCGCCAAAGCCATTCAAGATTGGCCGCTCTATTCCGGCCAAGAGACCAGTTCCCGCTATATTGACCTGTCGCGGCAACCGCTGTTAAATCCGGCCGCTAATTCAGCCGGGCAAGCCATACTCGACCGTTGGCTTGAATTCTATACCCGCGAACAAAGCGCGGTGGCTGATTTCATTCGTCTTCGTTATCCGCGCGATACTGATGAGAACGAAGAAACTTATGAGCGTGCCGTTAAAGCCCGAATTTTCGACAGCTTACGCGGCTTTCTCCCGGCCGGAACAACCACCCAACTCTCTTGGCACACTAATTTGCGCCAAGCTTGGGATAAACTGGCTTTGCTGCGCCACTGGCCACTACCCGAGGTGGTGGAATTAGCAGAAGAAATTTTGCGAGAACTCCAAATCAAATATCGCTCCAGTTTTGGCCATCCTGCCAACCCCGCCCAAGAAAAATATCGGGCCAAGATGATGAAAAAATATGCTTATTATCAGGCAGTGCCACCTCCCAACGACTTTCGCGCGCGCACGAGCGTCCCCCCAAGCGCCCTCACTCCCCACCGCGCCATCTTGCAAACACGCCCGTCTAAAACCAATCTTCCCCACATTTTGAGCGAGTTAGGGCAGTGTACTTTCGAATTCCCGCTCGACTTTGGCTCCTTTCGCGATCTTCAGCGACACCGGCACGGCGTCTGCCGAATGCCCCTACTCACTACCAAACACGGCTTCCATCCTTGGTATCTCGAACAACTGCCGCGAGCGAGCCGCGAGCGAGCGCAAAAACTGATCAGCGAACAAAAAAAGGCCATCGCGAAATTAAAGCTGGCTCCCCAACTAAAACAATACTATGCGGCAATGGGTTTTGTGGTAATTTGCCGCGTAACCTACGGTTTACCCGCGGCGGTTTACGTTACCGAGCTTCGCTCTGGCCGACTCGTCCACCCCACCCTCCGCCGCGTTGCTCATCAAATGGATAAATTTTTGCGCCGCCGTTTCCCAATCTTAAAACTCCATTCCGACACTAGCCCCGACGATTGGGACATCCGCCGCGGCCAGCAAGACATTAGGGAGAAATAAGGTTTGACACATAACTATTTGTTTGTTAGCCTCAACGGAGAAAGGAGGTGGTCATAGAGATGATCCACCACACGAGTCAAAGGTTAGTTAGAGTGTCCAGAGCGGCAATTTTACATCAGGGAAAAACATTAATGTTTCTTGAAAGTTACCCCAATTGGCCCGGACAAAAATATTGGATGTGGCCTGGCGGAAAAGTTAAAATGGGAGAAGATGATAATACCGCGCTGTTTCGCGAGCTCGAGGAGGAGTTGGGATTAAACGCCAAGGTTTGGAAAAAACACAAGATTAAATTTTTCCCATATGGCGAGGCGATAACCGGGCATCTTGTGACTAACGGTGGGCAAGAAATGACGTTCAGCACCCGCCTGTTTTTCGCAATTATTCCCAACGAAACAACGCCACCAGCGTTTACGATGAAAACCGGACAATTAGATTACGGCTGGTTCAATAGGGTACCTCGCGACCTGAATGGTGGCGCAGTGGGGGAAGCGACAGCTAAAGCCTTCAAACAATTGGAGGAAGACGGCCTGATAAAAAGATGAACAAAGTGGGCACATTCCGCACCCACCAATTTTTGTTGAAATTGGTGGGTCATTTTTTGATCACTCCCCCGCCGATTAGAGTATCGCTGTCGTAAATAACGAGCGACTGGCCCGGGGCGGCCGTGATAGGCCGATCAAACTCGAAACACCAATTATCGTTTCCAAACGGTTTGAGTCGTCCACTGACCGGCTTTTGGCGGTAACGCACTTGAGCCAGATAATTTCGTTCTAGGGCGGGCGGTTGACCACTGACCCAATTTACCCGATTGAATTTTACAAGGCTCGGCTTGTTTGTCGTTGAAATCGGCCTGGAACTAACGGTAAGAGTGTTGGCGAGCACATCCTTTTTAATCACATAATGCGCTAGACTGGTCGTGCTCGGATCTGTAATTGTAAAACCGTGACGTTCGCCGACCGTGTAAAGCGCGGCGCCATTGTGATAGCCGATTACTTTTCCCCCCTCATTAAGAACTTCCCCATTCTCCGGTTTCAATTCTTGACGCAAAAATTGTTTGAAATCTATCTGGCCGACAAAGCACAACCCTTGGCTGTCTGGCTTGTGGGCCTGCGGCAAGCCCCAACGTCGGGCCAACGCTCGCACCTCGCTTTTCTTTAGATCGCCCAGCGGGAAAATGGTTCGCTCCAGATCAGCTTGGCGCAGGGTCCACAAAAAATAACTTTGATCTTTACTGCTGTCTCGACCTCGTTTCAACAACAAGCCGCTGCTCGATTCTTCACGACGCGCGTAGTGGCCGGTTGCCAGATAATCAAATCCTTGTTTGCGCGCGGCGTGAGCCAATAACCCAAACTTAATCTCCCGATTGCATAAAATATCTGGATTGGGCGTCTCGCCCCGACGATAACCGGAGAGCAGGGGCCGAACCACCAACCGCTCATAATCGTCAGAAAAATCGAAGGTTAGAAGGGGGAGACCCAAGCGCGCCGCCGCCCGCAGGGCATCACGGCGCTCAAGCCGCCAATTACACGTTCCGCCCGTAGCTGGCTCCCAGCCACGGGCAAATGCCCCCACCACCTCATAACCCTGGCGCTGGAGCAAACCCGCCGCCACCGCCGAATCCACCCCTCCCGACATGGCCACGAGAATCCTTTTTCTCATTAACCCTAAACTAGCATTGCGTCGTCGACCGGTCTATAATGCCGAAATGGAAATTTTCAATCAAATTTTAGGTTGGGGAACAGTTGCCCTCCAGGTCGGTTTGCTTGTGACGCTTTATCTGTGGTGGCAAGGCCCGCGTTCCGTGCAATTCTGGCTTGGGACCAGGGCCGCCACCATAGCCTTGATTCTTACCGTCACCGGAACAGTCTTAAGTTTAATCTATTCAGAATGGTTTAATTTACCAGCCTGCAATCTCTGTTGGTATCAACGCATATTTCTTTACCCGCAAGTTATTTTGCTCTTCTGGCTAGCGCGGCAACCAGCTAAGGAACTCTGGCGTGCCATTTCCACTTTTTCCATTATCGGTTTGATAGTAGCTATTCTGAATTATGGTGTTCAGTGGTCAGACAGTTTTGGCGATTCCCTGTTCTGCTCCACAGAAAAATCAGCCTTCTTCATTAATTGCCAAGACAAGCTTTTCGTCGTTCTGGGTTACATCACCATCCCACTGATGTCGGCAACGGTTTTTGCCTTCCTGTTTGTTCTCGCCGGGCTAGCTCAAAAACACCTAAAACAGTGACGCGGGGCGGCTCACGGCCGCCGATTTAGCAGGCTCGTCTGGTAGCTCAAGCAGGTGTCGAAAGATGCGATAAGTGGCGCGCACATCGGCCAAGGCTGTGTGTGCTTTTTCGTTTTTAATGCCGAAACGCTCGGCCAAGGCCGCCAAATTGAAACGCTCAACCCGCGCGTCCCGCAATAAGCGAACGAAAGCCATAGAAACCAGATCAAGACGATGATAATGGAGAGTGTTTTTTACGCCCGTTCGCCCAAGAGCGGCGGCGAGAAAGGACCAGTCGAAACTCACATTTTGCGCCACCATCACCGCTCCGGCAGACTTCTTCATTAGTGTCTCGAGCGCAGCCGGCAGAGAAACGGCGAAGAGCCAATCCGCTTCGCGATAACCGTTGATGCGCAGGGCCTCCGGTTCTGCCGTCTCCAAATGCTCCGGCTTGACTTTAGTCTCCCACTCCAAGACTGTTTCGTAGTCCAAACCCGAAGGACGAAAAACCGGCTGAGCCAGGAGAATCCCGATCTCAAGGATCTCATGCCGATTGGGATCAAGGCCGGTGGTCTCCAAATCAAGAAATACTAAATTATTCTTTTTCATAAAAACTAAGGGAGGTAACGATTTTTATTTAGTTTGTGTTGTTCAAAGTCAACGGCGTAGTGCATATTACCAGACAGGTCAGAAAGATAAAACCAGTAGTTGGAAAAAGTCGGGTTGAGTGCCGCTTCGATGGCATCAAGCCCGGGATTGGCGATCGGCCCGGGTGGTAAGCCGCGATAGCGGTAGGTGTTATAAGGCGAATCGACCGCCAAATCATCAAGGGTTAATTCGAAGGTGTTTTTACCAAGAAAATAAGGAAAAACAGCATCCACCTGCAAAGGCATATCGGCTTCCAGTCGGCGGTGGAGAATGCCACTGATTAGGCGCCGGGCCTCTGGCTCCCGGGCCTCGCGTTCAATAATCGAGGCAAGGGTGATTATCTCGTGCTCGCTATAGTTAGAAACATCAATCGCCTCTCGCAAACCCGATACCTGACGACGATAATTTTGTTCCAGAGCAGTAAGCACCTGCCAAGCTCGAGCGTAAGGTGAAAAAAAATAAGTGTCGGGGAAAAGATAGCCCTCGCGACCATCAGCTAACACCAAAAAATAATCGGGGGAAAACCTCTCCAAACGCGCCGCTAACAATTCCGCCGTTTCTTGGTTTGTTAAACCTTCGGGAATTGTGATCCGAAGAGGCTCAAGGCCAAAATCTTTTCGGACCAGACGCCAAGCAACGTTCACGGCGGATAACGGTCGGTCAAAAAAATAATCACCGGCTTGGACTTCGCCGTCACCACCAAACAATCGAGTCGCTATCTTAAACACTAACGGCGAACGAATGATGTGATTATCCTCCAGGGTCTCGACGATTTCGGACACAGTTTGACCGGGCTCGATCGAGATCACCGTCGCGGTTGGCGACCGCAGGGGCGGCAAAAAAACCCAGGCCAAAAAAAGAAAGCCGGCCACTGCCAAAATTTTAAATTTGATTTGCCTAAGGAGCAACCACATAAGCTAACGAGGTAAATTAACTGGTGGTTCGCCACGTTTAGACTCAATTCTCTCCAAAGTCGGGGTTGTTGCCACTTGCCCGGGAAAGTGATAAATAGTGGCCAATTCTTCGCTCGTCAACACGAAGGGCTTACGTTTATGAGGGTGATAAAAATAACCTCGCCGGCAATAAGCCGCGTACATTTCCCGCTTCATCGCTTTAAGCCGATAACCAAACGGATCCTGCCAAGGAAAATCAAAGGAAGTTTTTCGCCCGGGCTTGAAGCTGTTAAGCTCGGACGAAGAAAATTGCTTGAAGGCCCCGAGTAAACCCACAATGTTGTGCGGGCTAAAAGTCTCTTTTTTGGAAAAATACATCAGGCGGAGGCCGCAATCAAAACCGAACTTATCCAAATTACGTTCAATTGATTTCAAGGCCGTCTCTTCCCCGGGCGAGAGAAACCGGACGGGAGCAAACTTGCCTTCTTTGGCCAGACGCTCCGCCTCATCTAAATTACGAAGTTTTTTAACCAAAGCACGGGCCTCATCCTTCCAACCACGCTTCTTAAACCACGAACCTGGGACGGGAAAACGGTCCTTAGCGGCCATCACTAAAATTTGAATCCAAACCTGTTCGTCCGGCTTAATTGAACTTAAAAGTTCAAGCACGGGCGTGAGCGGATCAATTTTGTACTCTTCCTTAGGATCCTTATCAAGCCCGTAATCCACATAAGTTTTGATGGGATACGGATCAGCTTTACCAAGTTGCAGTTCTGCCCCCCATAGTTGCCAAGCACCTTGCGGATCATAAGCCATCGCTTTGGTATAATCCTCGACTTCACCAATTTCCACCTCCGGATATTGAGAATAAATTTGCGTCTCGACTAAATTTTTGAAAAATTTTGGAATTTGAAAATAAAAATGGATGGTGCCACCCAGCGAAACCAACTCCAAAGAAAACCAAGAACGCACGACCCCCTTGCGGAAACGCTCCAACCAATTGGCTTCGTAGGTCTGATAAAGAATGTGAGTAACAAGCTCCATCGCTTGCGGCGATTTGGTAATCTCCCGCGGAATCTTGACTTCCAACAACACCCGCTTGTCTTTAAAAATATACTCCGACTGCCGGTAACGATACCAAATAATCCACAACAACCGACCAAGGATAATCGACACCCAAAGAGGCGACGAAAGAAAAATCACTCGTCGCAAAACCTCTGTGCCAGGAGCAAAAAATTCCCACCAACTCATCGCACCTTAATAATAGCGCGGCTGGTTAGGAAGCGGCAATATATTTATCGCCAGAATCCTTGCGAAAATAGCGAGGGTTTTTCAAATTCACCAAAACGGTGTTTGGTTTTACTTGACGGGAGTCGAGCACTTTTCGGATCACTTCGGCTTCCGTCAAGGGACCGTGTTTCTCGATTATGGCTTTGATAACATCACGCACAATACCGGGTTGGTAACCCCAATCCGATAAAGCGTAAATACCGCGACCTACGAGCACAAAACGTTTATCTTTGATCAATTCGTTATGGCAGGTGGCGGTGTTGGCGCGACGAGAAAAACGGTCGCTGATCGTTTGTGCGACGTCGCGAAAATGCATCGGTTCTCCATGGTCGCGCAAGATGAGAAAGGCGTAATCGCGCACGCCACGCATCCGCACATTGGGCGAGGACGAAAGACCCCACTCACCAATCGGACTAAGACCAATCTCTTTAGACAAAGTCAGCCAGCGACGGACTTTCTCCGGCGTCACGCCAGCGCTTACCGCCGGCTCGAGATGCCGGGAAAAATTTTCAAGCATTTTTTCTTCCGGTAAAAGATCGTCGGGCGCGAGTACTCCCGCCAAGCGACGAAGGGCCTGCTCCACGCGCTCGGCCAAATTTTCGTCAATTGTCCACCGATGATAAAAATGGTCGGTCTCCCGTCGCTTAGCAAACACGCCGCCCACCACCAACAAAAAGTGGATCTGGTTGCGGCCCATCGGCTGTTTGGACAAATGATTCAAAAACTCCTGCTCGTGGACCACACCGCCATAATCGGCCATAGCTGACTCTAGTTCCGCCAACTCGCCTGCGACGGCGGCGGCGGCCGGTGATTGCCGAAGATGATTGAGAGAAAACTCTTCGATTTGACGCACCCGCTCCCGTGTAATGCTGTATTGCCGACCAATAGCCTCAAGCGTTAGCCCTTTAGCTGACTCCAAACCGTAGCGCTTTTTCAGGATATCGCGCGAACGCTCGGATAGCGGCTCAAGCAAACGCTTGACGACTGCCTTGGGGTCAAAACTTAAAACCTCTTTGATTTCGTTGGACATAATATTAACTTATCGGGTTATGACCAAACTATCATTTTTGTCTAAAAGAGTCAATATTAGGCAACCAAATTAAGCAAGCGATCCGGAACGTAGATAACCTTTGAATAATTTTTACCAGCCAACCACCGGAGAACAGCCGGACGGCCCAAAGCGAGAGTCAGCGCCGAGGATTGATCCATCCCCCGCGCGATCGGTACCCGATCGCGCACCCGGCCATTAACTTGAATTACAAGCTCTACCTCGGAAACCGGCGTTGATCGGGATTTAACGCTCGGCCAAACCGCCAAAACAACCGAACGTCTTTCCCGTAAAACCCCGCGCCACAACTCCTCAGCCAAATGCGGCGCCAACGGGCTAAGAAGACGAAGAAAAACTTTAAAATTGGCGGCAGGAATCGCTTCTACTTTTTCCAACGCGTTGGCTAAAATCATCAACTGACTCACAACCGTATTTAATTTTAGGGCTTCAATATCTGTTGAAATCTTACGCACCGATTCTTCCAGCAGGTCATTAATATTGGGGGGTAAGGAAGGCACGGCGCTTCCCACCGCCACACGCCCAACCAAACGCCAAACCCGCTCGAGAAAACGCCTCGCACCAACTAAGCCGTTTTCATTCCACACAGCCGTTTGCTCGAATGGCGCGATAAACATTTCGTAAACACGCAACGCGTCAGCGCCAAAACGCTTAACGATCTCGTCCGGATTAATAACGTTACCCCGCGACTTCGACATTTTTTGGCCATCGGCGGCTAAAATAAAACCGTGACTGGTGCGCTTACGATACGGCTCGGCGGTTGGCACCACGCCACAATCGTACAAAAATTTGTGCCAAAAACGAGAATAAAGGAGATGAAGGGTGGTGTGCTCAGTGCCGCCATTATACCAATCCACGCCACCAGATCGGCCACGCCCCAACCAGTAAGCCATCTTTTTTTGATCCGCTAACGCGCGACGATTGGCTGGATCGCAATAACGCAGATAATACCAAGATGAGCCGGCCCAATTCGGCATCGTATCTGTTTCGCGCTGGGCTGGGCCACCACAGGTCGGGCACCGAGTCTTAACCCAACGCGCCACCGACGCCAACGGCGAGTCCCCCGCCGCGGTTGGCCGGTACTGCTTGAGCGACGGGAGTTTAACTGGCAAGTCTTTTTCCGGCACAGGTTGCCAATTATCACAGGCCTCGCACCAAATTAGTGGTATGGGTTCTCCCCAATAACGTTGGCGGCTAAAAACCCAATCACGGAGACGATATTTAGTGTGGCGTCGAACAGCTAAACCCTTAAGTATGTCCGAGGTGGTGAGCGGGGCTTTCTTTATCGGCAAATTATGTTTTTGCGCAAACTCACGGTCACGCTCGTCGTGGGCTGGAACGCCCATCACTGCTCCCGTCCCCACTTCGTCCAACACGTATTCCGCCTCCCAGACCGGTATCGATTCGCGGGTCGCCGGATTCAGAACATAACTGCCGGTAAACCGATCAGCGGCGCCAGCTCGGGCTATAAACGTGGCGCCCGAAATTGTTTCCGGCCGGGTGGTAAAAACCGTCACTGACGTGCTGTCCCCAACCGCGCTGGGGAAATCAATCAAAGCCCCCTCGGATCGTCCAATCCAGTGACGTTGCTGGGTCTTAACAAAAGACGGATAATCAACCAAATCGAGGTCGTGATCAAGGCGATCGGCGTATTTAGTGATGGCGAGCAACCATTGCGCCCGCTCCCGTTCTTCCGTTGGACCGCCGCAACGCTCGCAACGCCCATCTACCACCTCTTCGTTCGCCAAACCAGTTTGGCAAGCGGGACACCAGTTAACTGGAATCTTGGCTTTGTACGCCAAACCCCGTTTAAACAATTGCAAAAAAATCCACTGAGTCCAGCGATAATAATCTGGATCGGTAGTATTTACCTCTCGTGACCAATCAAAAGAAAAACCAAGTGACTGAAGTTGCCGGCGGTAACGATTGATGTTTTTTTTGGTCGTCTTCGCGGGCGACTCACCGGTTTTGATGGCGTAGTTTTCGGCCGGCAAACCGAAAGCGTCCCAGCCCATCGGATAGAGCACATTGTAGCCCTCCATTCGGCGTTTGCGAGCCAGAACATCTAATGCCGTATAGCTCCGAACGTGGCCAACGTGCAGACCCTCGCCCGAAGGGTAAGGAAATTCAACTAGCGCGTAAAATTTTTTTTGTTTTTTGCCGCGGGGCGCGGGATTTTTGGCTCGAAACAATTTTTCCTGCGCCCAAATTTTTTGCCACTTTGTCTCGATTTTTTTTGGATCGTAGTTTTGCATCAAGACCCTTGATAATTTTTACTTCTTCAATTTTTTAACCCCAAGCCAAATAAGTACGGCCAGCGCCAAGGCGAGCAGAATAATACGCAGATAATCCTGCATCTCCGACCAATAACGAACAGCGCCGACAATAAATGACAAGACGCCACCTAACGCCAGGCCAAGCGAAACGACCGGAGCCGTCGCCACCAGCCAACCCGCGATCACCGCGGCTACTCCAAGCACCACCAAAATTAAAAAGACATTTCGGTTGTACACGGCCTCCGCGTCGCTAAACAACTGCCGGCAGGCAAAATGCGGATCGCAATAACCGGTGGGGGTCGGCGTACGGCCTTCGACCATCGCCGGCGGCGGGGTCTCCGTCCAAGCGCCACCGCCTCGTACGCATTCCGTTTCGGTTTGCAATTTACTCACCGGCGACTCGGGGCAAAACTTATCGTATTGCGGCGCCGGATAAAACAAATGAATCGAGTAATTAAAAAGGAGATTCAAGACAACGATGATTCCGAGCACAAGTACCCAGCGAAACAATTTTGATGACCGCAAATTTTCATTTTCCATATTGCTGGTGATTATAACCTATTTCGCCCGTTGCGGTTAGACTTGACGAGTTAGCCAAAAAGTATAAAGATGTTAGTCGAGTTTGGTCTTTCAAAGGAGAATGCCATGACGACGGAATCAAAGCTCCTCATCTCGCTTGCGCAGAATAAGTTATTGCCAGAATATCTTAGGCTTGGCTGGAAAAATGGAGCGGGCGGAAACGATCCTTTGGCCCAAGCTAGACGCGCTATAAGCGCTTGGTATTGGGCGCGGGCAATTATCTTTTGTGTACCGATCATTGGTCTTAGCTGGTTTCTAGACTGGTACTGGCTATCGATCACAATGGGCACAATTGTGGTCGTCTGGTTTATGGTTTGCCTATCGATTACTGCAACGTCGGAGCGACGCGTCCAGAATTTTGTAAACGCGCTCAGCCGATTAGCCACCTTCGTCTTCGCTAAACACGAATCAGTAATCGGAACCATCGGTAACCTCTGCGCAAAAAAGGAAGAAGAAATTCGAAAAACGGTTGAAGACAAATTGATCGAATTGGCTAGAAACCAACAGAAAGAAAAGCTGGTCGCTAGTATTGAGTTTTTGTTGGGCTTGGGACTGGCAGTGCCGTCGGTTTTTCCCTACGCCGATCGAGTCTAATCACCCCGAGCCGAGATCCCGCGTTCGTCGGCACGACGAACGCGGGTTTTTTATTTAAATCTTAAACTCGATGACATCACCATCCTCAACAATGTAATCGCGACCCTCGGTGCGGAGCCAGCCGCGCTCCCGTGCGGCGGCATAACCGCCCGCTTTGAGCAACTTTTCGTAACCAATTACTTCGGCCCGAATAAACTTGTCGCAAAAATCGGAGTGGATGGCGGCACCCGCCTCGGGCGCGGTGCTCCCGCGCCTGATCGTCCAAGCCCGAGTTTCGTCTGGCCCAGTGGTAAAAAAAGTGATTAGACCCAACAGCTCATAACCAGCGCGAATCAGATCGTCGAGGCCGGCGTCAAAAACCGGATCAACTGTCACCACTTTCTGCCCAGCCAATTTGGTTTTAATTTTTTCCACCTGATTTTCCGTCGCCGCCGAAATATTCAAAACGTAGATAACGGGCTTAGCCGTCAGCAGTTGGAGCGATGGCGGCTTGTTAGGGCCGGACCACTCCCCTTTTTCCAATTTTTGCTTGATTGACCGAAGCGCCGCTTCTTCAGCCAGCGCCGCCTTGTCGCCACGTTTAGCATCGCGCGCTAAACCATTCAAGCGCTTTTCCACCGTTTCAAGATCGGCTAAAGCTAGTTCAAGATTGATCGTTTCCAAATCCGCCAACGGATCAATCTTGTTCGCCACGTGCGTTACTTTTTCATCTTCAAAGACGCGAACAACGTGCGCGATGGCGTCCACCTCGCGGATGTGTGCCAAAAACTGATTGCCAAGTCCCTCGCCGCGCGCCGCGCCAGCTACCAAACCGGCGATATCGACAAATTCAACAGCGGCCGGAATGGTTTTGGCCGATTGACTAAAGACCGAGAGTCGAGTTAGACGTTCATCAGGTACCGCCACCACTCCCACCGACGGGTCAATGGTGCAGAAGGGGTAATTCTCGGCTGGCACCCCTTTTTTCGTCAGGGCGTTAAAAAGGGTTGACTTGCCAACATTGGGCAGACCGACGATGCCAATTGAGAGCGACATGGTTTTGTGCTATCCTGCATTCGGTAGAATAGTATTACCCGGGCCTATAGTCTAGTGGTACGACGCCTCCATGGCATGGAGGAGGCGGGAGTTCAATTCTCCCTAGGTCCACCAACAGGAACTTTCAGAATTTTTTGAGCCAGACGGAAGCATTGCCTCGCGGCTTCGCCGCTCGGCAGGGGCGAAGCCGCGAGGCAACCTCTTCCGAAAATTTGCAAAATTCCTTTTGGTGGGATATTCTGAATGTAGCGCGAACCCATTTTGAGCAAAACGCCTGCGGCGTTTTGCGAACTTCCCAAAACTGTCCGCTCGGGCGGCGCGGGAAGGAAAGGGGGTGAGGGAGAAAGGAATTCCCGCGCCGCCCTCGCTTGCCGTCGATGCGCTAAAATTTCAATAAATATGGAAGAAGAAAATAAAGAACCACAGGTTGGTAATTTGCCGCCAACAAATTTCAATACTCCAAAAAGCGGCAATTCAAAATTAGTTCTTGCTTTGACTGGCGTTGTTATTATTTTGTTGGTCATTGGTTTTTTTGTCTACAAAAATTATTTTTATAAAAATTCAAGTATCGTTAAAAATCAGTCAAACACTTCTGTAAATACAGTTCAGGAAACTCCGAAAGCTGGACATGCTTTGTATACAGATGCAGACACCGCGATAAGTTTTCAGTATCCACAAACACTTTCTCTCCTTGATAAAGATGAAGATGGAAGCAAAATGTTGCCAAACATTTTTTTCCAATCCTATCAATATCCGAACGGATATAGCCGGAATGCTTGCCCGATTGACTGCATAAGTTTTTCCGCTTTCATTCGACTTGGAAATGGTTTGCCTCATTATGATATTCCCTTACAGGTTGAGAAAAATAATCCTCAATTTCCGATTTACGATTATCCACAATATGTCTATCAAGATGAAACCGGTAGCAAACCATTTCAAATAAACGGAATGGAAGCGGTTAGATATTACGCGACTGGATTAACTGATTCGTATGTGAACGCATACGCGAGAGATAAGACGACACCCGTTGAGTACACTTTGGAAGATAGAGTTTTCATCAAGGACCCGAATTTGAATGAACGAGTAATCTATATTGTTTATCAGGAGAAAACCAATAAACTTCCTGCCAACGCTCAATCATTGAACGCCGCGACGATTAAGGGGCTGTTCAACGAACAGAAGTATGCAGAATTTCAGGATATTCTTGCTTCTGTAAAAGCGTTGCCGATTGACATCAATCAATTCGCGGCTCAATCTTCCAAAGAGTTAGGCGTGGCATTTAAAGTTCCGAAGTATTGGGGCAACCTTGTTGAATCAACTGGCGGCGCGTTTGGTTCGGAGCCGCGAATTGAAACTATCAATATCTCGTTCAAGAGCCCTCTCTTTTCTTGGGATGATCCGGCACAAGTAGAATTTGAAGCCGACAACTCTAAGACTGCAAATTACGTTTACGAAGGTTCACCTCCTCTTTATCAGTATTCTGGCCAATCGCTTGATACAGCTTGCCAGAAGAACGCTTATCTTGATTCTTCTGGTTCTTACGACATAAAGATAACCGAATGTAATTTGCGAACGCTTTCAAACGGAGTGAAAGTTGTCGTCTTCAAGGGGAATTTCGCCTACAAATACGAATATGGAGAAGGCGAAATTCCTGCCGACAAAAGACAATCCATTCCATTCAAAGCCGCCATTTTGCAGACGAAATCAAGCAAGTGGCCGGGCATGAGCATTCATTTTGAAGGAACAAACGCGAAATTTGCTTCTCTTGAAAAACTTTTTGATAAGATAATCGACTCTTTATCTTATTCAAAGTAGTTTTTAGCGTATCGACGGCAAGCGAGGGCGGCGCGGGAATTCCTTTCTCCCTCACCCCCTTTCCTTCCCGTGCCGCCCAAACGGATTCGCCGAGCAAAGCGACATTAAAACTAATTGGCTGTGCTTAGACGTGTAAAGCTCGCGCTGGCACAACTTTTCATATTTTTTATATCTTAACCATAAAACGGCCTCGCTCACGCGAAGCCGTTTTAGGATTTACCGTCGGGATCTGGAACGTCGTCAGGCGATTGAGACTGACTCATGTTCGATTAGTTTGGGCGACTGGTCCGCCATCTCGTCCACCGGCGCGCTTTTACGATCAAGATAAGAAACCCCGATCATCGTGCCGAGCGCGCAACCGAGCGCGTAAACTAGCACGAGCGGCCAGTTATTAATGTCGGAGATAATAGTCTCCAGCACCAAATACCAGATAAGCACGTTAACAAAAGTGACGGCCCCGCTCATAACCACCCGCGAGCCCACCACCACCTTCGTCCAGGCCGTGACAATAAAGAGCTCCAACACTCCAACGGCGAAAAAGAAGAAAAGCGACATGTTGGTTATCACCAAGTAACCTGGTGTTTTAAGATGATAAAGATCGACCGCGCCAGCCAGCAATAACGACTGGCGAATCTTTCTTATATCACGTCTAGAAAAATTAGTCAAAACGGAGGAGGTGGGATTCGAACCCACGGTCGCCGGTAAGGGCGACACCGCATTTCGAGTGCGGCCCATTCGACCACTCTGGCACTCCTCCGCCGAAAATACTAGCAAAAAACAAGCCCCGGCCAAAGCTGGAGCTTGTTTTTATAAACACCGACGCGGTTCGACTATTTGCAACCGCAATCGCAAGAACCGTCAGACTTCTTGTGTTCGTGTTGGCATTGCTCGCAGGTCTTACCCTTTTCCATAATGTTTTTTCCGGATTAAGGCGAATAATCTCGACCCCGTGTCGGCAACGTTATAATTATCCTCCTGTCCGCCAACGGCGCGCAACTTGGCAAGCAAAATAAAGAGTGTTAAAGTTTAAGTTAAGGCCTCATCGTCTAATGGTTAGGACAGCGCTCTTTCAAGGCGCAAATCCGGGTTCGATTCCCGGTGGGGTCACAAACAAAAAGGCGCTCGGCATCATCCATGATGCGCGAGCGCGGTTACACCCTAGCCCAAGCCGTAGGATCTCTAACCGGAAAAAGCAAGCAGGTCAATCGAGGCGGTATGCCTCGATTGACGGTATTCGGCTTGGGCTTGGATCTCTCTTTCGGTGGTTCCTCGTCATCTCTACTTGAGTCTGCTGGAATCTGTGGTTTGGTGATTTCTTTAGCTACCAAACCGTATGGTAACTCATCCTCTGGCTTCAGCCCAAATTCTCGAAACCGCACCTGATTGGTAGCTTGAGCGGGACTAACGGCTTGCGTTCTTCCCAAAAAAACAAGTGTGCCGTCCTCTCTTGAGCCATAGACTTCGAAAATTCTTGGGCGCGAGATATTCCGATGATAACGACGATTAGCTCGTTTCTTCAAGACCTGTCACCCCCTTTCTGGTCTTCACTCTAGCACGTTTGAGAAAAAAATGCCAGTATGGCTAGAAAGTGGATAAATCGGCAAAAACAGTTTTAGCGATTGAGACAAGTTGCGACGAAACAGCAATCAGCTTGGTAGGCGGAGAATGGGTAAATGAGCAACCGCGTTTTCGTGTCTTCCACCACGCCGTCTCTTCACAAACCAAAATTCACGCCCCCTTCGGGGGCGTAGTGCCTAATCTTGCCCGCCGTGAGCACGAAAAAAATCTTCCGATTCTATTCGCCGCCGTTCCAATCAAACCAGAAGTAGACTTGATTGCCGTTACCGCTGGACCAGGACTCGAACCGGCACTCTGGGTTGGCCTCGAGTTCGCCCGCGCGCTAGCTCGAGAACGCAAACTCCCCCTCTATCCCACCAATCATCTTGCCGGCCACCTGTATTCCCCTCTCGTAACCGAAGCCCCCAACAATGGCGCCAAAAAATTACAATTTGTTTTTCCGGTTTTGGCTCTGATCGTAAGCGGCGGCCACACCGAGCTCGTACTCCTCCGCGACTGGGGGCGTTATGAAAAGCTTGGGGAAACGCGCGACGATGCGGTTGGTGAGACCTACGATAAGGTGGCCCGTTTACTCGATCTCCCTTATCCGGGCGGGCCGGCGCTCGCCCAACTGGCTGATCGCGCGCGGCGAGAACTACCGGCGAGTTTCCGATTGACTCCACCTTTCCCACGGCCAATGCAAAATAGTCGCGATCTAGATTTTTCTTTTTCGGGTTTGAAAACGGCCGTTCGTTACCGGTTGGCGCAAATGGAGCCCGAGGAACGGGCACGGGAACAAACCGCATTAAAGGTCGCGCTAGCTTTTGAAGAAGCGGCGCTTGATTCCTTGATCGCCAAAACCAAACACGCCGCGGCAGAACATCATCCGCAAACGATCGTCGTGGGAGGCGGGGTGGCCGCCAATCACGAACTTGTTCGTCGTTTGGAAACGATAGCGCGCGAGTCTACCAATCAACCTCTCTTAGCGCCCTCGGCCAACCTCACGGGCGATAATGCCACGATGATCGCGGCGGCGGCTTTCATTGAAATGGCTTGTGGTTACCAACCACTCCTTCCGGCAGAACCGGAGTTCGCGGCCATTCGCGTCCACGGCGAATGGCCGCTTCGCTCACCTGACGATGTTTTGGTAAAATAAGCGAGTGTTTTGGGAAATCGTTACCGACGGCAATCTCTATTGGTCGGCTCTCGGTGGCATCCTCCCTGCCGGCCTGTGGTTGTGGTTTTGGTTAAAGGAAGATAAGGCCCGTCCCGAACCCAAAAAATTGATCGGGCTCGTCTTCGCCCTAGGTGCAATCTCCGTTTTGCCCGCTTTCGTGCTGGAACGCTTAGCAAAAGACATATTCTTTAACGAAACAGCGGCCGTCGCCGACTCTCTCCTCGTTTCAACCGGCCTTGTGATCGTCTGGGTCATTATTGAGGAACTCGTCAAATTCGGCGCGGTGGCCTTGGCCGTTTTTCGCAATCGGGATTACGACGAACCAGTAGACGCAATGATCTACCTCGTTACCGCCGCGCTCGGCTTTGCCGCCGTCGAAAACTCTTTGTATCTACTGGGAGACATTCGCGCCGGTCTGGATCTCGCCACCTTCACTCTTACCGGAAATTTGCGCTTTATCGGCGCAACGATTCTCCACGTAGCCTCATCGGGAATTTTCGGTTTTGGGCTAGCACTCGGTTTTTATGCCCGAGGTTGGCGGCGCCGGATCGCGGGTTGGGGCGGTCTCATCCTCGCCGTTGGCTTGCACGCCTTTTTCAACCTTTCTATAATTAACCTGAGCCAAGTTGGTCGGTCTGCCGAGAGTGAAGTGGGGCTCGGTCAAATTTTCCAAGTGTTTCTCTTACTGTGGCTTGCGGCGATTTTGGTAATTTTATTATTTGAAAAAGCAAAAGCAATTAAAAAACTATGATGGCAAAAGGGCGACGTTCTTTTTTCGAAAGATTGACGGGCAACTTTTCTCCCCTGCGGAGTGAGGACGAGGATCTTGGTCCCGAGGACTACGTCGCTCACCAAACGCCCGGCAAAAAAGAATTGCCAGACGAAGCGCCGGAGGAAGAGGGCGAGCTTGCCGTAGATGTTTACCAAACACCGACTGATATTTATATCAAAACCATGACGGCCGGCGTCCGCCCCGAGGATCTGACGATCAACATTACGCGCGATATGGTGACCATCCGCGGCCGACGGGAATTTACACGCGAGGCCGAAGGCGAGGATTATTTCCAACAAGAACTTTATTGGGGCTCGTTTGCTAAAACCATTTTACTGCCGGCCGAAGTCGAAGCTGACGAGGCCGAGGCCACCGAGTGGCACGGGCTCCTTACCATTCGTTTGCCAAAAATCGATAAAGACAAGGTTAAAAAAATTAAAGTTAAGTCGGTGTAATATTTCGTTCGAATAAAGAAACCCGCCGCACGACAAACGTGGGCGGGTTATTGGTTGCGGGTTACCCCGCTAGACCGGCTTGATAGTCGTACCGGTGACATTGTTAGTAATTGAGCGAACGATGGCATCCGAGCACAACCGGCACGATTCAAAAACCTGTAGAGCAATGCGGTGGTCTCTGGCTAAAGCCACGGCACAAGGATCAAGAATTGTGTGAAAACCGCCGGCAAGAAATTGAGTGCCAGTTAACTCATTGATAACCGGTGCTCCGATCTGGGGTCTTCCCTCAGTGTCCAAGGGGAAAATTCCGGGGACATTTGTCCCTTTGTAAACAGTTTCAACCCCCAACTCATAGGCCATTAAAACGGCCGCCGTATCGGTACTGACACCGGGTTGCCCTGTGTCCCCGCACACAATCAACAGATGTCTTTGGGCCAGCAACTGTTTAGCTTGCTCGACGGTGTAATCTGGTATTAACGTTTTTATTGGTAATTTACTCAACGCCCCGTAAGTCATACCAACCAAGTCTAGGGCATCCACCAGCCAGAAGGCATTAGCCACGGTGGCCAACATGCCGACACAATTAGACCGGTGTTCAGCCGCAAGAGGACTACGATCTCCGGCGATTCGCGACCTCCCCCGCTCCCGACGGTGAAGATTGCCACCCCCCGGCACAAGCACCACCTCCATCGTTTTACAAAGGGACCTAAGAACGTCTGCCAATGTTTGCAAACCGGAGTCGGAATCAAACATCTTTCCAGAAAACTTAAGCACGATACGTCGAGTAGGCATAACTTGCCCCTTATGAAAAGTGGAACGAGCAAACCTCAAAAATCAAAGACCAACGTGCCAGCTAAACTAACACATATTAGCTGGTAAGCCAACCGGTGCAGGATACTTGAATTAGTGCGAACCCACCGCGCCTTCGGCGCGGCAGAACCCCCGCCAAAAATGCAGGCGGCGAAGCCGCACCGCTGACAATTTCAAGTTTTTCTTTGACGGCGAATAAATTTGAGTTTGCAAAGCAAACACCAATTAAATCTTATATGAAATTACAAAATACTTCAATTAAAAAGAAATGCCGCGCTACTCCGGAGAATAGCGCGGCGATGGGGCCGAGACATGGCGTGCGGTGCTACGCGACGAACGAAACGAGCCACAGGATGGCCGCCGCTCCGTTCCAGGCCAACGAGGACTTCTGGTACTCGGCTTGACGGTGAAGTACAGGCCTGCCAGCGAGCAGACGAGTGCCACGGTCTTGCCAACGAGAACGAGTTCGTGCATGACTATCGCTCCTTCCTTTTGGGAATGTGCTGTTCTCGGCGGCACAATACCGCCAAGGTCAGCGGGTTTTTGGAATTCCGATGACAGCACCAATATAGCATGTATGCGCTTGAAAGTCAAGCGCAACAGAAAAAGCCAATATTTTAGAGCTTTTTCTGAGATTTCGTATTGGATTAAAAATTTTTCTTCCCCTCAAACGAAATCGCGAATTCCGTTTTGAGCCGAAAATACAATACGCGCGAGCCGCCGAGCACAGCGAGGCGGCGAGCTCTGGCTTGCAATTTCCTTTCTGGTGCCGAGGGCCGGGCTCGAACCGGCGACCTACCGCTCTTCAGGCGGACGCTCTACCAACTGAGCTACCTCGGCGTTGTTAAACTCTCCTCAACCGAACCGCCCAAAAACGGCAAACTTTCTCCCAAATTTCCGGCCTGCTGCCAGAGTGATTGATAAGTCGACAGCCAACCGTCAACTAACGGCTGGAGGTAGTAATACAGGCCAAACGACGCGCCTAAAATCACCACCCACTTCACAAACACGAAAAACTGGGTCCAGCGTGCCGTTCTCTGCAAACGGCGGAGAATTTTATTATTCTCCTCTACCAGAGCCTCAACCTTGTTTAAGCGATGATCCGTCCACTCCACGAAACTAATATAACAAAGCCGGTCCCAAAAAGCGAATTGATGCCCCCGGTGGGAATCGAACCTACAATTACTCCTTAGGACGGAGTTGTTATATCCATTTAACTACGGGGGCTGGGCTTTATTTAAGTCCCAAGGCCGACAGGAGACCGGTTTCGTCGAAGCCTATAATCACTTGCTCATTTTTCCCGTCGGCGTCGCTCACCACGATCACCGGCACGCCCAATTGGCCGGTTTTATCTACCATCTCCTTGCGCCTAACGGCATCGGTGGCCACATTATGCTCCTCGTAAGCCACCTCGTGCTCACGAAAAAACTCTTTGGCCAGCTGGCAATAACCGCAAGTCGGCGTGCTATAAATCACAACTTTTTTCATAGGGCTGCATTCTAGCACACGATTATGAACCAAAAAAACCAACCTTATAAAATACCCTTGACTACAGAATACATATTTGTTATAATCAAGTAGGAACACTGAACCAAGTTACGTCCTTTGTCAATTCCGAACCAAGGCATAAAAAAGCCTTCAAACTCAAATCCAAAAAGAGAGGTAGCAAATGAACAAACTGAAAGAAACGATTGCAACGCTGCTTCTCGCAGCGCGCTATTCATTTTCGTTTTGCTGGAGACACAGCAAGACGGAGACGACCGGCCGGCTTGCCATCTCGGCGGTCACAACTGTCCTCCTTTATTTGACCATCCAAGCCACGGGCCTCATCATCAATGAGGTTCAGGGCATGATGGGAAAGTTCAAGGGAGGAACCCACTCGCTCGCGGAGATTGCCCAAAGCGGTCTTCTCGGTCCAGTCGCATTCCTGCTCGGAGTGTTACTCTTCGGAGTGATACTCGGCCGGTTCAACTGGTTCTACCGGAGCAAGTGGAATCAGACGTTGCGGTTCGCCAACCAACGCGAACTCAACGATCATCGGGCAACACTCGATGTGGCTCGCTTCAGGAGTAAAGAATACGACGACCTGCAAAAGCGAATCCAGGAGCTTCCGACTTCATGGCAGACGAGAATCTGGTTCTCTGACGAGATGTTCAATCTCTTCACGACCGTAGTATCGTTCGCTCTGTTCGGAGCATCGCTCCTTTGGTACAAGTCAATTTACGCCCTCGTCCTAGTGCTCACCGCACTGCCGATGATGATTGTAGAGTTCAGGCTTGTCGCCATGTGGTGGAATCTTTTCCAACAACTTGTGCCGCATCATAAGCAGCGCAGCGTTCTGGAAAAGCCTTACCACAACACTAACGCCTTTGTGCAGGCGCTCATGTTCAACCAGATGCAGCCGTTGCGTCGAGACATCGACATCAACGTCGGCAGCGTGCTTGATGCTTACAATCAGATTCGCAAGGTCAGCATTCGCAAAGAGATGCTCACTCATCTTCTGGCGGTTACCGGCTTGTGCGGGGTCATCATTCACGCAATCTGGTCAACAATCGCTTACGCGGGAGAAATCGGAACGCTCACTATCGTCATGGCGGCCGCGAGAACTTTTCAAGGGAACATGGAAGCCATCGTGTCGCTCATCGCCGAGCAGTGGAACAGCGCCAAAGGAGTCATTCTCATCGAGAAAGATTTCCTAGGCTTGAAGCCCGTTATTAAGACGGAGTATCCGGTGGTCCCCAGATTCGACATCACGCCGCTCGTCAGGTTCGATAAAGTATGCTTCGCGTATCCCGAAACCAACACACTGGTGCTCAAGAACGTGAGCTTCATAATAGAGCCAGGCACAAATCTGGCGATCGTCGGTAAGAGCGGCAGCGGCAAGTCCACGATCCAGGCACTTCTCATGCGACATTACGACCCAACTTCCGGCGCGGTATACGCAGGCGACATCAATCTGCGGAACATCGAGCCTAATGTGTGGAGCAACATCGCTTCCTCACTGACACAGGAATACACGGTGCTCGAACGTCGCGTTGGCGAGGAGATCGCATCTTCTCGCCTCGGTCAAACAATCGACCTCAAGGCTGTGGCTGCGTCATGCAGATTCGCAAACTTCGACGAGGTTGTTGACTCGGACCCGAAAGGATACGAGTCGCAGATCGGAGTGGAGTTCGGAGGCAGAGACTTCTCCGGCGGAGAAAAACAGCGTCTGGCGCTGGCCCGAGTTCACTATCGGGGAACGCCGATTCTCATCCTCGATGAACCCGATGCAAAGCTCGATCCCGAGTCCGCGCAGAAGGTCATCGACCAGGTGTTCGCTCTCAAAGGCATCACTGTGGTTATGATCACTCACCATGTTTGCCGCGCTGAGCGGTGCGACAAGGTGATCGTCATGGACAAGGGCGAGATCGTCGAGCAAGGAACCCACTGCGAGCTGATGGCTCGAGGCGGTATCTATGCCACGATGCACCAGAAAGACGTGGAGCGTCTTGGTTCGGAATCTTGATCATGGTATGTCCATGGGTTAGTTGTCAACCAAAAACTTCAAACCACCCCGTTGCTCAAAAGGCGCGGGGTGTTTTTAATATTTTTGGTTGGCCTAGTAAATGCGGGATGCGAGAATCGAACTCGCGTCTCATGCTTGGGAAGCACGCATTCTGCCCCTGAACTAATCCCGCTGTTTGGGCTCATCGCCACTCAATTTTGATTACCGCCAACGATTTTAAGAACTTTTTCTCCCGGGCGCGCCACCGGCAAATGCTCGCGTACTAGCTCTTCCTGCCCGCGTGGCGTTTCCCAGCTTTTAATTGACGACTCGAGCTCGGCGATACGCGCTTGTAAGTGGCCGAGCTCGGCCTCCGCCGCCTCACGCGCGGCGGCGGAGACACGATTCTGCTCATAATGGCTCCAAACCGCGCGACCACTGAAAAAGAGAACGGTGGCTAAAATCAACAGAGAAAGCGGAGAAGTGGCGTAAAAATACCAACGACGGGCTTTTTTGATTCTAGCCATAATCTTATGTTATCATAACAAAAGTTATGTTGTGGCAAACCAAATACCAAAAAGGCCTGCGCTGGATCTGGATTATCACGGGCATTATCGTTATCCTGGGGATGATCCTGCTCTACGCGCCAGGACTTTTCGCTTTCTAATTAACCTTTAACCACTGCCGCCAAGCAGTTTGAGGTAAACACTCGACGGAATGCGGACTCTCCCGCGTTCTTGTAGACGTTTTTTGCCGCGTTTTTGCTTGGCCCACAATTTCTGCTTACGGGTAATATCGCCGCCGTAAAGATAGCCGGTAACATCTTTGCGCAAAGCTGGCACAGCGCGGGCGGCAACAATCCGTCCATCGGCCCGAGCTTGAATTTTGAGAACGAATAACTGCCGTGGTAAGAGATCGCGCAGGCGTTCCACTACCTCCTTGGCCTCGATCTCCAACCGTCTTCGTCCCACCAAACGAGAAAGCGGCCAAATCGGCTCCTCGGCGACCAAAACGTCAAGTCGCACCACCGTCGCCGAACGATAATCGAGAGGTTGATAAGAAAAAGATGCGTAGCCAGAGGAAACACTTTTTAGATCATCAAAAAACCGCCGCATTAACTCCCGCAAGGGCATTTCGATATTCAAACGCGTCCGATTGCCAAAATTGCCGGTCTCCAAAACTATCGCCTCGTGATCGTAAATAACCTGTAATAAAGCCCCGAGATAATTTGAGGGAGTAATAATCGTCGCCGCGATCCAGGGCTCTCGCACTTCATAATTTTTAGTATTCTCCGGAAACAACGGCGGTGAAGCAATTTCCTGACGAACATTCGTGTTCTTGTTTACCACTTCGTAACGGATGGAGGGCGTGGTCATCACCATTTCCACGCCAAACTCTCGTTTCAATCTCTCGGTCGCGATTTCCAAATGCAATAGCCCCAAAAATCCGCACTGGAATCCGCGACCCAAAGCTGAAGAAAATTCCTCCGCAAACGATACGGCGGCATCGGATAACTGGAGAGTAGTCAAGGCCTGACGAAGAGCGACAAAACCGTCCTGACTTTCGGGATACAGGGAGGCGAAAACAACCGGCCGGGGCTCTTGATAACCAGTCACTGGCAACAACCCGCTGGTTGGCGCGAGCAGGGTGTCACCCACTTTCGCACCACGCGGCGTCTTGATACCGGTTACTAAGTAACCAATCTCGCCGGCCACCAAACTAGCTAGTGGTTGCGGTTCTGGTTTGAAAAAACCAATTTCTTGCACGGTAAACTCTTCGCCGCTCGCCGCTAAACGCAGGCGATCACCGCGACGGATTTCGCCATCAAACAAGCGGGCGTAAACCGTTAGGCCGCGGTGGGAAGAAAAAGAAAAATCGAAAACGAGCGCTCGTGGCTCGGCCGAGAGCGCCGAAACCGGCGGCGGTGGTAACTTTTCGACCACCGCCGCCAAGACGGCCTCTACTCCCAAACCAGTCTTTGCTGAAACGGCCAAGACCTCTTTTTCGGCGACTCCTAGCAGACCGGCAAGCTCTTTTTTGACCGTTGGAACATCGGCCGAAGGCAAATCAATTTTGTTGATCACCGGAATAATTGGCAAATCCAGCGCCCGAGCCATTTCGACCACGCTAATGGTTTGGGCTTGGATTCCCTTGCCAGCATCAACAAGCAAGAGCACGCCCTCAACCGCCCGCAACGCTCGCGAAACCTCGTAAGAAAAATCGATGTGCCCGGGGGTGTCGATCAAATTTAACTCGTAATCCTCACCAGCGACACGGTAATTCATCCGCACGGGCTGCATTTTAATTGTAATCCCACGCTCTCGTTCGAGTTCCATACTATCAAGCACCTGCTCTCGCATTTTGCGGGCGGGAATCGTGCCAGTAATTTCGAGCAAGCGGTCAGCTAAGGTAGACTTGCCGTGATCAATATGGGCAATGATCGAAAAGTTGCGAATTCGTTGGTGATGATTCATAAAATCTCGGTCGGTGATTCGGCCGCCACGCGAACGCGCCAAAAGCGACGTCGCAAAGCCGTACCTAAAGAACGCAAATCTTCATTTCCCCGAGCGCGTAACACGGCGACAAACACCAGCAAACCAAACAGGCCCGCCACGAGACCTTGACCAAACACTCCGGCGACCCGCTCCAGATCAAACCAGTTGTCCGCTAGGCGCAAAACAAAATAGGCGGTAAGGGCGGCGGTCGAAGTCGCGAGCGATAAATCGCCAACAAAGCGAGGTGGAATTGGCAAACGGCCAAAATCGCGCCGGAAGAAAAACCACAAACCACCCAGTTGGATCAAGACGCCCAATGAAAACGCAAACGGTAAAAAAATTATCGCGGTTTCACCCAAATCACCCACCCGCAACCAAGTTGAAATTGTGCCGGCCCGGATGGGATCGGCCGACCACCACCACAAACCGACGATTGCGAGCGCCACCTGACTCGCGGCCGCCGCGAGACTAATTATTACCGGCCGACGCGTTGCACCGGCCGAATAATAGGCGCGAATAAACAGCAAAGCCAAACTTTGCGCTGGCACCGATAACGCAAATAAGGCAAGAGCGGCGGCCGTTAAACGGGTATCGCGCCAATCAAATAAACCGTAACCGAGAATTGTTCGCACAATCTGCGCGCGCAAAACCACAAACAGGGCGGCGGCAGGCAAAGACCAAAATAAAATCGATCGAACGGCGGACGTCATCTGTGTTAAAAATCCGTCCCGTGCGCCACGCGCTAAACGAATCAGGGTTGGAAAAGCCGCCACAGAATAACTGACTCCCACGACCGCTAGTGGTACCGACTGAAGATTAAACGCGAAATTAAACACTGCCACCGCCCCCTCGCCTAAAAGCGTGGCCAGAGCCACCAAAACTAGCAGAGATAGGTTGTGAGACGAGAGCGCGATTGTGCGAGGCAAAGACAACCGAAGGACGGGCGCCAGCGTCGCCCAGCGGCACCGAAAAGAAAAAAGTGGCCACAAGCCCCGGCGCCAAACGGCCGGAGCCAAAATCAACCAATGCGCCGCGGCCCCCAGAACTACTCCTAAACCTAAACCAAAAGTCCCCCAGTGCGGCGCGAAAAACAAAACACCGACAATAATCCCCAAGTTGTAGACGATCGGACTCCAAGCATAAAGGAAAAACAGGCGGTGCGCTTGCACCACCCCACCAAACAAGTTAGACAGGCCAAGCAACAAAGGGGAAAGCAACAATAAACGCGACAAACTAACAAAATCAGCGCGCGCCGTAGTGGGCAAACCGGGAGCCAACCAAGGAGCTAATTCTGGCAACAACCAAAAAGCCAAAGCGGCGCAAATCACCATCACCACGATAAAAAAAGAGAACGCTTGACTTAGAAACTCTCGGGACGATCGGAGATTTTTTTCTTCTTCCAGGCGCGTTACCAAAAAGGGAATTAGTACGGTAATGGACACAAAGGAGGCAATCCCGACATAAAGCATATCCGGCAAACGAAAAGCGGCGTAATAAACATCGAGAACGTGGCCAGCGCCAAAACGGGCGGCCAATAGACGGTCGCGGGCTAAAGATAGCAGTTGAGATACGACAGCCGCCGCACCTAGCAAGACGGCCGCTTCTTGAAAATTAACAGTTTCGCGAGCGAGCAAATTAAGAAAACGTCGGACCATAATTTGGCTACCAAAGAATGGTCTAGAGCGGGTCTACGGTCAAGCGCGATAGTGCTTCTGCCACCGCCGGATGCTCGGGGTTGGCAGCCGCCACCAAGCGCAAATTGGCCAAAGCTCGTTCCGTAAGACCCAAACGTTCTTCGCTCAATGCAAGTAGATATCGAGCATCGGCGTAATTCTGGTCGAGGACTAAGGCCTGCTCAAATAACGCCGCTGCCCGTTCCCAATTCTCAACATTGTAAAAAATATAACCGGCCTGAAACCAAGCGGACGGTTCCTCAGCCGAGGCTGACAAAAACCGGCCTAAATAAAAGTCGGGCCCGTCTGTTTTATCACCCGCCTCAACCAAAGCGCGGGCGGCGGCCAGATTACGTAGCGGCTGGTAAGGATCGAGGCCGGCCGCCTTGCGATAGGCCTCCGCCGCTTGGGGCCAAGCGCCAGGCAAGCCGGCCATTGCCAGAAACTCAAAAACGTATCCTTGGCTAAACCAATTCCGCGCATCGGCGGGGTTCAGTTCAACTGCCTTCGCCGCCACCGCCAATAAATCTTTAGTGAGAGAAGCGAGCTTGTCATCGGTTGTCGTTAATTTGGAACGAAGAGCGGTGTTGAATTGCTGAAGACGCGCGGCTGTAACAACCCGCCAGTAATCGTCGTCGTGAGCGCGCCAGTAAACGGCCGTGTTGGCCAAATCAAGAGATAAAATCGAGTCTGGATTGAGAACCAAAAACCGTTCAGCCCGTTCGGCATAGGCTCGAGCCACAGAACCAATCACTAAATAAAACAGAACGATCGCCAAAAGCAGAGCCGCGGCAATCCCAAGCACGTAAAACCAGATCCGGAAGCCAGGGTTGAGCTCGCGTAGCACGATCGATCGGCGCAAAAACATCCGATTAGCGCCAATGCCGGCCACGGGTAAACTCAAAATAATCACAGCGTAAAATGCTCCTACAAAACCGAGTGGCCAAAACCAAAAAATCAAAAGACTCATCGACGCGCCCGCCACGCTAACCACAGGAAAAAAATCCGGCGGCTCCCCGGTTGGCGATTGACGGCGCCACCAATCATAAAAAATCCGACCGTAAACTATAAACCCACAAACACTAAAAAATAACCAAGCCCCGAGACCAAGCGCGCCGGTTTCGAGCGTCCAAGTCGCCAACCACCCAGGACCGCGATCAACGTCGGTAAAAAAACCATCTGGCGAAATCGGGGTGGGGACAGGGCGGTGCTCCCGCCAAGCGTCGGCCAGGCGCCCCCAGCCATAACCAAAAATTTTTTGAGTAGGAGTGGCACGCGCAGCCAACTCAAACGCCGCCGACCAAGTCATCACTGACGTTTCCCGTCCAACCCCCCAAGTTCGTAATTGCTCTTGCCAAAAATGGCCAAGGGGGGTAACCGACGACAAAGAAAAAGCGCCAAAAACTGTGAGAACAAATGCGGCCGTCGAGTGCGGCCACCAACGAGCGAATCGCCAGCCGCTCACTATGATCAAACCCAGCCCCAAAACCGCAATTAACCACAAAAACCACTGGTTGGTAAAAATCATTCCGACTAAGCCAGCGACAGTTAAAAACCAGACGACGATTTTTTTTGCTCGAACCAGGCCTCCCCCATCTAGCACAACTGAACCAAACACTAATGCCAAAACAGCTAGCCAACCAAGGTCAAACCAAGAACCAGCGATCGCGTCAGGAAAATAAAAAAGCTGAATCAGAATTGCAATAAAACCAGTCGCTATTCCGACCAAAAATAAGCGCTGACGAAAAACCTCATCGCCACCGGAGAAGGCTGTTAAAATGAACGCCAAACCGAGAACCAGACTCGGAGCGATGCTTACAATTGTTCCCGCAGACAAACTCCAGGCGACCAGGCCGACGACCGCGAGGACGAAATAACTGATCGCCCACCAACCAGAAAACCACGACAACACCCCCGAACGAAACGATGACCAGAGCCCGGTCAAAGAAGCCACTAAAATTAAACTGCCCGCCGTCAATTCCTTAACCGCCGGCAAAGACAGCCAAGAATCAGGCAAACCAATCCAAGCAAGCAGGCCGACGGCCACCAAAAAAACTAAACGCATTTTATCTTTTCAGTATAACTAAGGATCGAGGAACCGAAAAGCGGCCCAGCCCCGACCCGCCTTAAGCGGAATCGGGGCTGAGACATACCAAAATTACCGGTTGAAATAAAAATAATCAGTCGCCGATAAGCCGAATTCTGTTCCGCCTGATGGCGGATGATGACCATTTATCTAGTCTTGCAATTGCTCGCAAGATCAAGCGGCACTTCCGTCTGCCAGTGGCGGACGGACACGGCCTTGCACCAGGTAGGGTTTACCCGCCCACCCACCAAACGGCGAATGGGCTCTGCTGTTGCCCCCAAAAGAACATCAGCAGACTTTTCACCTTTCTCCGCCCTAACGGCGGATAGTATTTGTCTCTGTGGCACTGTCCCTGCCTCACTCGTCACCGAGCGGGCGATGGGTGTTACCCACTACCATTTTTGACGGTGTTCGGACTTTCCTCCCCCGCCAACCGAAACGGCAGGCGAGAGCGGTCATCTGGCAAAAGATCATTCCATAACCGGCGGAACAATAATACCAAATAAAATCTCAAATGGCAATTGTGGATGTGCCATCCGGAGAGGTAACCTCAATTTCGCAGGTGCCAGCGGAACAAGCCAATTCCCGCTTGGCCTCGGTTTGGTCGTCGTGTTCGTAGAGAACCAATTTGGCAAAATCAATTTCTGGAAACTTTTGCACCAGTTCCTTGTATTGTTTTTCCGTAATTTCTTCGTAGGGCGCCAAACGATAGACGTGATTGGAACGGGGCAAGAACGATAACCCGCCGACCATTTCCCAATTCTCGTATACCCAGTTACCAACCCGAAGCCATTCCTCCTCACCTACCGAAATCGTAGTCGAGGGATTGTGCTCTGTATAGTTTTCTTTCACCATCTTCCAGTACTCCAATTGCTCGATCGCCGTCAAACTATCCCGATAAGCCCGGGACTTTGGGGAGGCAATTGGAAATTCCAATACAAAGGTCGTAGCGGTAGCCGGATCCTGACCAACCTCTGGCTGATAGGGCACCCCCAAATCACGCAACATTTGAAAAATCGGATTATGGCTTTCAATCCGCACGCGTCGAATGTAGAACGGCGCGTGCCGCGGATGCATGCCAGAAGAAGAGTGGAACAACTGCGATCCGTTGCCGGAAGGTTTAACAGTCGTCACACAAGTTGACGGATTGATGCCAAAACGAGCGGCGTACTTACGATTGGTTTCCAATGCCATCTCCTTCAACTTGCGAAAAGTGGCTGGATTACGCAGGACCGGGCAATCCCACTGACCAGTAATGGAAACACCGAGCAAGGCCTCTTCTTCACAGTTTTTCTTCCAATCCGGAGAAAGGTAGGGAAAATTAGTTAAGGTGGCTTGGTAAGTGCCAAGAATAGCGGCCACTCGCACTTTTTCAAGCAGAGTTTCTTCGGTATCTTCGGCTCGCGCCACCACCTCCGACAGATTGCAAAACTGTTTAGACTTTAAGACAATCTCACCACATGGATTGGTACCGCTCTTGCTCAGATCAGGCTCGAAAACTTTCCAGCGCCGGCCCGGTAGTTGGGTTTTCAAGCCCCCGCGATTGAAAATGCCCCGCTCACCCGAACCGGAGCGGGCCAAATTGAACCACTCCTCCATAAATTGGGCCATCGTCGGCCGTTCGTTATAAACAGCCGAATTATTAGCCATGGCGCGCTCAGGATGATTTAGATAAAACTGACCGTTTTTAGCCTCACGCATTGCCACGTCATCGAGATCGGAGAGAGAAATCAAGGCCGAGCGACGCACCCCACCCGCCACCACCACTTCACCAATTTTGCAAATAATATCGTGCGCATCAATCGTCTGCAGACGGCGCCCCTGTCTAGCGAGCATCCGAGCACGGGTAAAATCAAGCAAATTGCGCAGAGGATCCGGCCCAGAAGATCGTCCCCCCATCGTTTTCAAACGAGCACCACGTGGTCGCAGTTGGGAATAATCAAAAACCACGTCTTTGCCGTCAGCCCAAGTCTTCATTCCGAGCACTAGAGCATCGGCCCAACCCTCGCGGCTATCTGGAATTATGTGAGTCTTGGCTTTTTCTCTAATTTGCCGTCGAATGATTGGTAATTGACCGATATTTTCCTCTTGCACCGCAAAACCCACTCCTGCCCCGCACATCAAGATATAAACAATCTCGCCAAAATCTTGCCAAGCTGTCGGCGCCAAGTACGAACAATTGTAAGCCGCGACATTCGAAGAAGCCGCGGCCTTGCCCGAGAACTGCAACAAGCGCATCGACCCCATGGCCCCCATTTTAAGCATATATTCTTTGATCTCGGCATACTCCGCTTCTTTCAGTTTGTCGCCAATTTGATCACGCATAAAACCGATATATCGGTCAATTGTTTCGAGCCAAGTTTCCCGACGGCCCTCCTCGTCCAGCCAGCGCGAATAGGTGGTGTAATAAACAAATTCAGACAGTTGGTTAGGAAAGTACTTCTTGCTTTGGCCAACAAGCTCACGCACTTCCTTAGGAATTTCCCCCCGCAGCCGACGCGCTTCTGACCGTCGTTCACGATATAAAATGTAGCTCTTGGCCACTCGGGCCAAATTGTGAAAAATAAGCTGTCTCTCAACAATGTCTTGAACCTCTTCCACCGAAGGAATGTATGTGGTTGGCTGTTTTTTCAGTTGCTGTTTCAGTTCTCGCACTACCGCCGCGGCCACCGCCACCCCCTCAACTTCTTGCCGACCCTCGCCGGCCGCTTTCATGGCTTTGCCTATTGCCACTACAATGCGTTGCTCATCAAAGCCCACCACACTTCCGTCACGTTTGCGGATTTTTTTCAAAGAAATCGTCGTTTTTTTCGATTTTTGACGGTGGGCGGGCATATTTTGAAACTTTTTCAGCTAATTATTAAAACCGACCCTGAAATTATAAACCGCCCGCGCGAGGGCGGTACACTGGGGATAACTTGAAACCTAACGACCGGTTCTTAGCAGAGCCAAACCCCCGTAAAGGCCGCCAAAATCACCAAGTTGGGCTGGTTTGAGTGGCGGCGGTTCATCAAAAATACGCAAGACCGCTTTTAGATAACGCTCGGTATCGGCAATTTTAATGCCGGGCTCGTGGAACATACTGCCGCCGAGCACGACCACCTGCGGCGACCAGTGCACAATCGTATTATTTAAACCCAAAGCTAACCAGTAGGCGATCTTGTCCCAGAATTTTTGGTCGTTGATCTCTCTTGGAGGCCGGCCCACATAAGTTTCCACCGCTCGGCCGGAAATTAAATCCTGCAAATACGGTCCAGGGGCTTCGGGTGCGAGAGTTCGCCCCGGGTCAATCAGTTGATGCCCGGGCTCAAAACTTAAACTCCGCTCGTCTATCCGCCCCTCCACAACCCTTACCCCACCCACACCAGTACTCACCGTCAAGTAAGCAACAATCCGTTCGCCGCGACCAGCGCCAAACACCGCTTCTCCCAGACCCACCAACGCGGCATCGTTTTCTAAAAGAACCGGGGACTGCAAACGCCGTTCTAGAATCTCCCGAATCGGTTCCCCCACCCAACCGGGCAAGTTAGGAGCAGCAACCAGCCGCCCGTGATGCCGATCAACCGGGCCGGGCAGGCCGCCGGCAATCGCGGCGATCGTTTCTCCAGACGACAACTCTAAAATCATACGGGTGAGCAATTCGAGACCATCAACCAACTTGGCCGGCGTGGGCTGGATAAACGGTTCCCCAACCAGGGTTTCTCCATCGCGAGATAAAGCGACGCGAGTTTTGGTGCCTCCAACATCAAAAACAATTAAGTTTGGCATAATTCTTCTTTAAATTTGTCGATAGTCGGCACTGCCAGCGGGTCAAGACCGAGCAGGCGGGCATGTGCCGTTGCTGTTGCCGTTGCCAAAAGGACCACTCGAAACAACGCCTGCCAATCATGGCCCGCCTCAACCCATTCTACCGACCAACCTTTCGATTTAATCTGACGATCCAAAATTTGGAAACGCCGGGCGATGGGGGCGGATTCGTTATCTCCCGCCGTGATAAAAATAAAAGAAAACGGTGTCATTGTTTGAGCGGCGAAACCTTCTAATTCATTATGGTTGGCCTCGGGTAAAACATTATAAAACGCTGGCATTTTGCCGGTTTCGTTAAGACTGATTTTCCAAAAATAGGCCAACGCCCGACGGGCGTTGGCGGCATAAACTACGGGCACCGTGCCGCGTAAGCGACGAGCCAAATCCGAAGACCGCTCTCTGTCGGCCGCTGTAAAAATAGATGCGGGCAAACTCTGCAAGTCGCTCTCTGTCGCTTCATCACCAAGCGCTTGAGCCAAAGCCCGCAACATTACTCCCACCGCCAAACGCTGGGGCCACCCCGCGGGCAAAACAATCCGCGGCCAGTTACACTCCTCGGCCAAACGCCATAATTCGCCCCCACTCGCCAATACAAGCGGTTGCCAACCCCGCGCCCGCGCCGATCGGGCGGCCATCAACACCTCCGCGGTTTGGCCGGAATAAGACGAAAGAATTAATCGTGTGCGCGGCCAATTCTCGCTTGGGCTCTCCGGCAAATTATAATCACGCCAAACAAGGAGCGGGACTTCCGGCCGCCGGGTGAGATATAGATCCGCCGCTAAAGCCGAACCACCAAGGCCAACCAACACCGCGTGATCGTAGCTCGATAAAGCTGCCCCATTAAGCAGTGTTAAAGGACACCGCCATTGCTCGGAAAATCGTCCAATCAGTTCTTCCATAAACCGCCTTTATCATAAACCAAAGCAAGCTCGGCAAGCCAGCGGGTAAGGGGGGCATAACCAGAACGCCAAAATTCGACCGTCTCCGGCTCGCCGCCGATCCGTCGGAGCAAAACAACCGGATCTTCGGAGCCGCCAGCGGAAAACAGTTCATCAATCTGTGTCACAAATTGAACCCCAGTCTGCCGATAGCGCTCGTACAAAACCAAAGCCAACAGCTGACCAAAGCTGTAGGCATAGCAGTAAAAAGGTGAGTGGAAAATGTGAGAAATGTATGACCATTCGTGGCGAAAAATCCTGGGCACCGTCACCGCGCCGCCAAATTGCTCTCGGGTTAACTTGAGCCACAAATCGGACACATCGTCCACCGTTGCCCCATCCGTAATAATTTGGTGGGCGGCGATCTCAAACCGCACGATCTCTGCTTGGCGTAAAATCGTCGCATAAGCATCGGACAGACGACGCTCTAATAACCCCGCCCGCTCCCGATCTCCCCGCGCGGTCATTAACAGCTCGTCAAACAACACGAGCTCCGCCAAAGTGGATGCCGTCTCGGCCAGAGGCAGGGTGGCTGATTGCACACTGGCCGGTAGGTGGCTCGCCAGTAAAGAATGGATGCCGTGCCCAAGCTCGTGCGCCAAAGTCGCTATGTCGCGCGCGCGATCGGTGTAATTGAGAAAAACGTACGGGACAACAGTCGGCGCCACTGTTGCACAAAACGCTCCGTCTCGTTTGCGCGCCCGCGGGTGAGAATCAAGGTGGCCACCGGCAATGATTTTTTCGGCTAGATCGCCCCAACGCGGCGAAAAACGCCGGAAAGCGCGGAGAACAATCTTTTCGGCTTCGGCAAAAGAATAACGGGCCGAAAAACGAGCGGATTCTAGCGGCGCATACACATCAAAACGGGACAGGTTCTTTACCCCCAAACGTCTGGCCTTGAGACGGAAAAAATCTTGGAACACCCCGCGCTCGACGGTTACGGCTGAAAGCAGGGCTTCCGGCACCGCCTCGGGCAAATCATTACTCTGATTGCGAACGCTGATCGGGCTCGGATAATTACGCCACCGCGCCTCGTCGCCCCAGTCCCGTACCACCGCCTGATAGATGAGAAAACTCTGGTGGGCAGAATGATCCTTCACCCGTAAAAAAGCCTGATAAGACCCGCGACGGTAAGCGGCCCGATGATCGGAAGCCAAACCCATTAGAACGGCACGGCTTTTGATCCGGCGGGGACGTCGTCCGGGCAAGCGCAATTCATACTCTTCCTCCGTCTCGCGAATATCATGCAAATCGAGAAGCGGGGTCGCAAGGTTAAGATCCTTATGATCGATAATTTTCTCCTCCGCTTCGCTCAAAAGATGCCGTGCCGCTTGACGCTTACGCCACAAACGATATTCAAGCTTTGGCACCGAGGCAAACAGAGAACGAGCGGTAGCGTCATCAAGCGCGATCTTGTTGGCCAACCGCCGGCCCGACAACCATTGATCAAGTTGCCGCGCTAACGCGGAGCCAGCCAAAGTTAAACGATGAATCAGGGGACGAAAACGAGCGGCGTCCGGGTCGCGCCAATCTAGCGCCTCCATTAGATCAAGACGGGAGGTCAAACGCGATAGCTCCGTCGTTAAACTCTCCGCCGCCTCGAGAAAGTTGGCAAATTCTGCCGGCGATACCGACGAGTTTAATCCTTCAAACCGCAAGGTGAGTTCGTCTAATGATTTTTCTGCCGCCACCACCCGCGCTGGATAATCTGCTAAGGCCAGAATATCGTCCAAACGCCAAGTCCGCTGCCGTCTGATTTTCTTTCGCGTCGTAACCATCACCACCACAGGTTATCAACTTTCGCCTCGGTTTGCCAAATTTTGCTAGAATATAGATGAAAATGTCGGCCATTGTCCCCATTATTCTTTTGTTGGTGATCGCCGCTTTTGCCCTAATGGGTATTGTGTTGTGGTATCATTGGTGGCGTTTTGCTCTACAACCGGAAAGGGGCGCGGTGTGGCTGTTTATTTATGTCGTAGTTGGTTTGGTTTTCATCGGGATGATGATAGCTGCCGCCAACGCGCTCTAATCAATCCAACAATGAAACATTTAGTGGAGTTAGGAGAGGTAGAAAAAATAATTCTCACCGCTCACAAACATTGGTTCGTTTTCCTTATGCAGACAACGGGTTTAATTTTTGCCGGGCTGCTCCCGATCGTGGCGCTGGTGGTTATCATGACCAACGGGGGACAATTGCTCCCCGACTCGCCAAACCAGTTGAGTAATCTCGTCGTTGATTTACATTCTGCGCCCCTACTCGTTTTTATCATCTCCGCCTGGCTAACCCTCCTGTGGCTCATTCTCGCCGCCACTTTCGCTGATTACTATCTCGATGCCCTAATAATTACCAGTGAACGGCTGATTGATATAGAGCAATTAGGGTTTTTCTCCCGCGACGTCGCCACGATTCCTCTTGGCAACATACAAGACATAAAATTGGTGGTCAGCGGTTTCTTCCCCACCCTGCTTCATTACGGCAATCTGCATGTGCAAACCGCCGGCGCAATCAAAGAAGTAATAATCGCCAACTTGCCTCATCCAGAAAAATTAAAAGAAGCAATTTTGACCGCCCGTCATATACAAAAACCCTCCCCCTAACCCCATAATCGGGGCAGAGGGAGGGTAAGAGCTTCATTCGCTGGCGGTTTGTCGAAGGCGTGCAATTTCTCTCAGGATGCCGGGGTCGCGGACTCTGTCGGCCAAATCAGCCGCTTGATCCAAAACGGCGCGTAATTTGGTGGCGTTTTTGAGAATCCCCCTCACTGACTCTTCTTTGGTTGGTCCGCTACTGATAATCGTCACCCCAAGACCGCAATAGTTCTGACAAGCGGCCCTTGCTCTTCTGGCGCTTAATGCGGAAGCACAAAGAACAAACGTCGGCAGTGGCCAACCAAATTTTTCTTTGGCTAGGCCAAGACCAAAGTCAATATCGTCTTCAGTTCGTCTTCCTTGGTCGCAGATAATCAAGTGACACTCCGGCACTTTTTTATCCAAAAACCAATCTCTCCAAAATTGAGCGGGGGATCGTTTATCGGAATTCGAAATTCGACCGCCGCCAGTGATGACTATGTTCTGGATGTGCCGCTGGCCGTACAACCACAGCACATGCTCGGCTGTTGGCTCTATTGTTTGCCGAGCCAGCAAAAAACCAAACTGCAAACCAAAAGCTGGTCGATTGGTAAGATTGATGAAACGCAGAACGCCCCGCAGGGTTGTTACTCTATCTTGGTCGTGAGTCACCGAACGGCAAACAGGAGCCATTTGGCACCTCCTCCTGGCAAATAAAAGAACAAGGACAACAAAAAACACCCTCTTTTTGCATTAAAACATAAAAATAATTTAAAAACAAGCGGCTAGATAATACGCACAAAGCGCCGCTTGCCAATCTTGAGAATCGTGCGCGAGGAAGGTTGAAAATCGGGGTCGTTCACTTTTTCACCATTTTCTGCCAAACAGACGGCGCCTTCAGCCACAAGACGCCGCCATTCGGTTTTGGAAACAATGAGGCCAGCCGCAACGAGTGCCGTAGGCAGATCGCGACCGGCGAGAACCACCTCCGGCACAGAATCGGGTATCCCGCCGCCAGAAAAAGTTTTTTCGAACTCGGCTGCGGCCGCAGCCGCGGCCTCGGCGCCGTGGCAGGTAGTTACAATGGCCTGGGCCACATAAGCCTTCGCCGCCCGCGGGCCGCGGGCGGCGATAGTCGACCAGTCGCCAAGCGGCAGACGCGTGCAAGCCCGAAAGAAAATCTCCGTGTATTCGTCGGGTTGGGCCATCATTGCGCCAAACATCTCACTCGCGGAACTATTAAGAAACACACCCCTGCCATGACTTTTAGACATCAACTCCCCTGTTTTCGGATTAGCGATTAACTCGAGAGCAACCACAAATTTGTCTTTTTGGCGATAACGTTTTTGCAAAGTCCGGCCGGCCAAAGCGTTAAAAATTTGATCGGTCGCGCAAAGCTCCACATCCACATCCAAGGCCACCGAATCGTAACCCTGAAAAAGCGGATAAAGAAACTCAACCAGACTCACGGACTCACCCGCCGCTAAACGGCGAGCAAACATATCGCGTTCGAGCATTTGCTGGACGGTAAACTCCGCAGCGAGATCAAGCAGTTCGGCCATGGAGAGCTTTTCCAGCCAATCGCGATTACTCGCCAAACGCGGTGGGTTATCAGCGTCGCCAAAATCAAGCCAAGGTTTAATTTGACTTAACCAGCGTCGGCTATTTTCGGCCACCGTCTCCGGACTAAGGCGCGGGCGAGTACTCGCCCGCCCCGACGGATCACCGATCCGAGCGGTAAAATCGCCGAGCAAAACGATAACCTCGTGCCCTAAACGCCGCAGGTCTTCCAAAAAAAGCAAGTTCTGGGCGTGGCCGAGATGCAAGGCCTCGGCCGTAGGGTCAAGACCGAGATAGATTCGCAAACGATCGCCACTCCCCAATCGCTCGCGCCAGGTTGCAAGCGACGGCAACACTTCGGCCACCCGCCCGCGTTCAAACAAGGCCTCAAGACGCGGCTCGTCAGTGATAACCAAAGAGGCCATAAACCAAATTTAGGACTCGGGAGATGGTGCTGGCGATACTGCTGGTGCCGGCGGACTTTGGCGAATGTTTGCCAACGCGATCAAAACCAAAACTAGAAACGAGAGCCAACTAAAAGGCCCGGAAAGCAAAAACATCGAAGCGGTGGAAATGATGAGGGGAACCGTCAAAAGGTGAAGGGTAACGAAATAGGCTCGACCATAACTTACCCGCCACCCACGAACAAACAAGACGAGCCAAACCAAAAGCGCGCCGAGCAGGGCAAACAACAACCAAACAGTGTTGCCAATCAGCAGGCCGCCGATAAATGCCAAAACAAAAAAGACCGGCACAGCCCACGGCGTTAAATTAGACAACCGATCGAATTTGGCTACAACCTTCGCTTTATCAAGAGTAAAGTCGGGCCAACGGCTAAAACTTTGGATCACCACTTTGCCATTATTTTCGCGATAAATCATGCTTTCGCCGCCAACCAACATCAGAGTATCGGCCGTCTCGAACGACTCTAAATCGGTTTTGCCCGCACCGGTGTTGAACACAACGAGATTGGTTGGTAAATCCTCCGACCGCTCATCATCTTCAAGCCAAGTTAGAAAATCAGTACCTAAAATCTGGTCGAACGATACGGAATAGAGCTCACCGCCGTTGGCCGTTAAGCGACTCTCTCGCATTTCGATCACCAGATCATCGGGGTAAATTTGCTCGACCTCTTGCAACCAGTCGGGACCGTATTTTGATATCGGCCAACCCATCGTCACCATCGCTACCAAGCCGGTAATCAATGCCAATAATAAAATTAACTTTTCATAATAGCCGAAAGCCCGTTTGCCCGACTCTGTAAACACTTCTTGCTGATAATAATCGGGCCCGTAAACGCTCTTACCCAATCTCTTAAAGAATGACATGATGAGAAGGATTATAACCTAATCACGAGTAATAATTCAATGCCGAGGCGCTTTGCGCCGAGGCTTCCAACCTTGATTTTTCGAAATGTAATTCTTGGCGGTGTATTTTAAAAATAGCTCGAACGGAATTTGATCCTCGCCGCGCACACTGACAATTTCCAATTTTTCTTTGGCGGAATACAAATTCGAGCGTGCGAAGCACGCACAAAATAGTTCTTTCAAAAAGAAGAATGGGCACCCTCTTGCGAGAAGTGCCCATGTTACGCCCGGAGGCGGGCAAGCGATCGAACGATGTTCGCTCTGGCTTGCGCTTCGTATTTGTTGCGGAAGAACTGCGTCGAGTAGATGTTCGGTCGGTCGATAAACGACTTGAGTATCGCCGACCGTCCGGCAACAAACTGATCTTCCGGCACCCACTCGTACTCCTTGCGAACTTGCCGCTCGTATTCATCGAATCTCGCCTCGGTTTGCCCGAGGATCGAGAGATCGATGTCCACGAGAAGCTGAACATCGGGGTCGGTGGGAACTGCGGTGTGTCTCGTTGCCATGATGAGACTCGCTACCGATTGACCGAGGTTGCCGGGCAACGAAGCACTTCTCACCATTTCCACCGCGAGCGCCGCACTCCGCTCCTCGCTGTTCTTGGCTTTGGTATCGTAGATTGCGTCGTGATACCAGAGAGCCAACTCCACAGCATCAGAATTTGCTGCGAGGTGCCGGACTTGTTCGAGTTCGTCGATGCAGTGTCCGATGTGTTCGAGCGTGTGGTACGCTCGGTGCGGTTCGGAGTATCGCACAACAAGGCCGTTGTAGACCGCGTTTGCGTCCCCTTGCGCACCGAGGCGTTGCCACAGGGTCGCCCAGCGTTGTTCGGGTGTCATCGTCATCCTCCTCATTGTAGCGAGATTTTGTAGATGACACGAGGGTTGCGAGCGCCCCACTCGGTTGGACTGGCGGGAGGATGTGCCCATGTCTTCTTGCACTTCTCCCAATACTCGTCGCGTTCCTTGACGATCTCAGCCCACTTCGATTCCGCTTCCGCGACAGCTTCGGCTTCGGTGGTCGCTTTCAAAGCGACTTCCATGTCTTCGATACCGTCACGAAACGTTCCGGCTTCCATCTCGTTGGTGTGCGTGTACACCAAGTACCAGTTCTTTCTGCTCATTTTTTACCTCCGTTTTCAAGGTTCAAATTATCTAAGCACCATGCCCAGATTTCATTCAAAGATAGCATATTACACAATAAAAGTCAATAGTCGACAATCTTGCCGACTATTGAGAAAATTCAGTATGAAAAAATTTCTTTTGCCCTTAGCGACCGGCGGCGTGCTTTCGAAAAAATTTGAACTGATTTCGCCCTAAATTTGTAGGGCGGACGGAATTCCCCCCAAACCCCCCTTCCGCCCGACCGCAGAAGCGACCCTTTCGGATTGGACGATTTCAAGTTTTTTGTTCCGCTTTTAGCGGAACTCTGGGCTTTGCCCAGTTTGGCGGTAAATTCTATTTCCTTTAACGTTTGCTGTTATGTGATGTTGTGTTTTTACCATATTATTTCGGTAATTAATAATTTTCCGTCGTTTCTTAATTTATAAAGTAAATAACCTCTATGGGAAAATTTACCATTGTAAAAATAATCCTCTTGTATCAAAGCAAGATAGAGCTGTAAATCTTTATCATCCTGATGGATATACAATACTTTAGAAACAAGTTTGTCAGTTTTTAGGTAACCATCGCTCCCTGATTTTGGAATTTCATTAATTTGAGTTGATAAAAGCAAGTCCTTATTTTTTTCAGCGACTGCTCTGTCTCTTGTTTGGAAAATTTCTTTAATTTGTTGTTCCATGGTAACTATTATAAAAGTAAAAAACACAATTTCATACAACGTTTCAGTATAACAGAAGTTTTGCAGGTATAAAAATCTACCGTGAACAATGGCGGATTTGTTGGATACTAGTAAAAAGCCGCCCCCGACGAATCCCAATGAATCCATCCACCATAGCCCATATCGTGAGCTGTGTAAGCGTATGGACCGTGTCTTGGCTCGAACTGGCTCGTGCGTGGATTAAATCCTTGAATCAAGCGGAAAATTTATTTAAATCTAGGGATAACGGAGAAATGACAACATTTTTAAAATAAATCGGCTCGAACCATATTTTGATTGATAAAAGCATTTCTTTTTCGCCAAAAAACCCTTTGAAAATTCCTAATTGGCGGTACCTTTTGGTTAAAATCCGAACCTACTTTGACGAACATCCGGACGAGGACTGAACCGCCCCGCCGCCGCTCGCTTCGCTCGCGTGCCCCGCAGAAAAATGTTCTCCGCTTTTCTGATTTTGCGCGCGCCCGATTTTTTCTTCTAAAAGGATGAGAACATTTTTCTGCGGGTCTCTGCCGAGAACGTTCGGCAGGCGGCGGGGCTGGCTCCGGCTCGCAGGCGAAAAGTTTCCTCCCCCAACCCCCCTCCACTTTTTGCCTGCTCGCTGGGGAAAAATTACACGTCAGATTGACGAGATTAAAAAGATAATGTAATATATGGCAAGTTCATACAGCACATTCACAAAACAGAAAAGGAGATGACTTATGAAAAAGCACCAGCGTATCTGGAGCAGAAAGGTTTTGAAAGTTGTCGAGGCCTATGACCGCAATCGAGATCTGTTTCTATTTGGGGTCACTGGAGATCTCGACAATCTTGGAGTCTTCGTATCGCGATACGGACGGCCATTGGCGGAAAATCTTGTAGACATCTACAATCGCCTCATTGGCGCGTTCATGTATGGGTTTATCAAGAAGCACCCAAAAGTAATTCCGGTGTTTTGCATGATTCCTTCGGGAGAAGAAATCTTCGCTACCGGAGTAGCAACTAACGAGGCGGTCGTAAACGAGTTTTTCTCACTGTTGGAAGATGAGGTTAACAACTTCATCAGAGAAAACGCTCATCTCGCTGATGAGGATGTTACCGTATCGTTCGGTTGCAAAATCTTTTCCGGCGACACGGTCGATACTGCAACGTCACGCTTCGTTGAGTTGGTAGGTAAACGGCGGGTTCAAGAGGCTTCATCAGCATATCTTGAACTCATGCTCGCCATGCGTCGCGAACTAGCTTACGAACTTGACCGAGCAAAGTTTGATTCTCTCAACGCTTCCGATCTTAATCTCGTTATATTCTTTCGGAATGCGGTGTACATCAAACTCCAAAACTACAAGAAAGAAACGAGAGAGGCGCTGGTGACTCTTGCTGAGCGACTGAGTCACGATGCCGTGCTTCGGGAACGCCTTCAACTCATGGCGTTGAACCTCGAATACGGCGTAGCTTATGAGAACGATCGGTTCATCAATGACCTCCTTGCGGAAAAGTAAAAAGGCCGAATAGAACAAATTCTATTCGGCCTTTATTGTTGATGCGGGAACTCCGTGAGTAGCAAGTCGCCCGTTTCCACAACGATGGAGGCGGTAATCCCAATCGGCAGAGTGAGTTTGTACGTACAGTGTCCAACGGGAAAACCGTGAAAGAGCGGCGGCCTTCCTCTAAGAAGTCCCGAGACTTCCTGAAGAAAACCCTTCACCCGATCAGAATCTCTCAATTCCGGATGCAAGCGATTCTTTCGATCCGTCCTCTCGGCGAGCGAGGAAAAGACAACAGCTGCGGCGCGGGAAAGATCGCAGTGAGCATTGAAGCGCTGGATCAATTCGACAATCGTTTCGAATGACATATCCAGCGAATCGAGCATGACGATCTTATCCGTTACATCGGGACACAAGCCTTCATCACAAAGCTTCGCCATGACCGCAAGTGATCCGATCAAGAGCTTTCCAGTCACATCCATACTAGAAGTGGTGAAGTAGAAATTGTCCCTGTAGCGGTCGTCTATGATGAGCGTCGGGTCACGGTAAATGTTACGAACTGTTACCGGAAGCGTTGGCTTTCGAGGTGCGGCGAAAAAGTGATACGCCTCGTTCTTGCTCAAGCCGTTTCTTCCGTGCCAATCCCATTGGAGCATATTCCAAAAGCTCCTTACCGTGAATCTGTTCTCAAGTTTTGACGCCTTTGGGTTCAGAAAGTTCAGGTGCGGACCGAAAAACGTTACAATGCCCGCCTTCTCAGCAATCGTCACCACAAGAGCCGAAAGCTCGCTTGAACCACAGATGATCTTCGGATGATTAGCTAACACCTCGTAATCAATCAGCGGAAGAACGTCGTAAATTCTTATACCGCCACAAAGAGGCAGTACCGCTTTCACTTGTGGGTCGGTGAAAGCCGACATTAGTGTTTCGCTGCGTCTTTGTGCGTCCTCCCAGCCACTTTCGATTACGAGGTCTTTTACCGCGAATCCAAGTTCCTCAAGATGTGCCTTGACGTATCCGTGTTGGTTTTTGAACCGCTCCGGAAGCACTCCTGCCGGATTGACCAAAGCCACCCCATCTCCGAATTGGAGGGGGCGCGGGATTTTCGAGATCATTTGCCACCTCCTTTTTGGTTTAACGCGATTTGTGAAAGTACAAAGTTACCCCTATCTTTTTAACATAAGGAGGGCGAATTGTAAAGGCTTTTTCTTTGGCTACTGGCACAGAACCTCTTAGGTGTTCATCAATGTATATCACCGCACACCTATCTTCAATGGCAGTAATAAGGGTTTTTGTCTTATCAATTTTAGGAGGAAATGTATTCTCACTTTTATAGTGAGGAATCACGGCACCCTTAAGTATGCCGAGACCTATTTTAAGGTGGGGTTTTTTGTTTTTATCCCTGTCTACGAGATACTCATACCAGATGGCACACCCCGCACTTAACCCGGTGAGGATAGTTCCTTGTTGGTATGCTGACTGTATGAAAGGAACAATTTTATGTTTCTTCCATACTGAAAACAAGGTGTCATAATCACCACCGCCGACATAAATAATATCGGCATTTGTGATGAGTTCCTTCACTGTTGTTCGAGAGAATTTTCTTTTATTAAATAAACGTAAGATTTTTACTCGGCACCCTAATTTTTCATACACACGACGAAAAACGGCAGAGTATGCTGGCAAATCTTTACTTGCGGTGGGTATAAATAAAACGTTCGGATTTTTTTTTCCGCTTTCTTTTACAATAAACTTATCTATCAAAATCGTTTCGCCCAAACGCAATAAGCCACCACCTATAGGAATAATTTTGCGTTTTATATCTTTATTAGATTCCATTGTAATGTTACAATATAATTGTTGAAGGTTTTCGTAAATCATCATCTCGTCAATCTGACGTGTAATTTTTCCCCAGCGAGCAGGCAAAAAGTGGAGGGGGGTTGGGGGAGGAAACTTTTCGCCTGCGAGCCGGAGCCAGCCCCGCCGCCAGCCGCCGCAAGCGGCGGCCTGCCTCGCATAACATTTTGCCCTTCATTTTGATTTTGCGCGCGCCACCAAAAAATTCTTCTAAAAGGACAGGCAAAATGTTCTGCTCGGCTCCGCGCTGGCGCGCGGGCGGCGGGACTACGCTCGGGCGCGGCGGAATTCCCCCCACACCCCCCCCTTCCGCCGCGCCCTCGCTCCCACGGCGAAAAATTTTTGCGGCTATACTATTGAGAAGAGAGGTACTTCTTTTTGATTGAGAGCGACATATAGCCAACTCCAATCATGGCGAGGCCAGAAATAACGAGAGCGAGCGGCCAACCAAGACCCGTTGAGAAATACTCTGATGTAATTTTGAGAATGTAGGCCATGAGAAAGAGCGTGCCCCACGTCAGAAATGCCTTGCTCTTGATATGGACACTCAAGAATAGTGCCCCAAAAACAAGCCCCGGATAAATCAATTCCCAAAATACATTTTGGTTCGGTTTCCATTCACCAAGAGCAAGAGCCGAACCGAGAACGCCCAAAATCCCAAAACCATACAGAAATCCGGAAAGTGGGGCACGCTCATTTTTCGAGAAGGCGTAGCCCATGAGAATATAAGCGACTCCGGCGACAAGAACGCGGTACATGTAAAACTTCCAATCATCGAAGTATGGCGCGCCGCCTACCATCCAACTCGTTAAACTGAAGAAAAGCCAAGTGCCAAATAAAATACTAAACAGAGTAAAGATGTTTTTTCGGAAAACGAGGAATGAAAGCAAATAAGTACCTAACAGTATTCCCGAAATCAGACTCTGCGAAGCGTAACTACTGGCGTCAAATCCTGCGTTATCAAACACAACCCAAAGACCAATCGGCGTGACAAGAGCAGAAATAAGGTAGAAAGCAGAGCCAGCAGTTTCGGTTCGCTCGTCTCTGCTGAACAGCAGACCGACGAAATACGCCGCGATACCGGATCCGAGTGTCGCTAATACCTTTGTTCCAAATCCAAGCGTTGACCAATTTTGCCAAAGCAAAATTGAAATTCCCAAAAATACAATCGCGCCGCCAATGTAGTACAAAATTTCTGCGACACCGAGCTTTTTCGTTAAAACAACATCTTGCTTTATACCGCTTCCCGAATCGTACGCCTCGGTAAGTTCATCTTTCGTGATGATTTTTTGCTCGGCGAGTGAACGGATATATTGCAAAACTTCTTCTTTGGTTGCCATAGATTTTATTTTATCCAGCCAATAAAGCGGAAATTATTGTAATATGACCCGCTCAACTGGAGATTTAATTTTTTACTCACATTATGACCTTTGAGATATCGTGTATTGTAATCCCTTTCCGACCAAAAGAAGAATGGAAAAAAGCCATCGCCACGGCTTCCATGTACAACCTCAAATTCATCTGGCGATTTTGTGTTTGAGTCAAGGGTCAAATTTTGTGTTTCTTCAAAAGAAATTTCGCGGCTCTCATTTTTTGCGACATCGTGGACATATAATTTAACTTCTCTCTCTGGGGGATAAGTTTGACCTTCTGGTCTTTGCCGCTCGCTTCTCACAAGTTTCCCATTTTGCACAGAGTATTGGTATTGATTGTAGTAGTAGTAATAATCATCACCGCTCGCATAGAGAAAATTGAACTTTGGTTGTATAAAAAGCCCGGGCAAGTAAATACTCCCAGCGACAAAAAGTATCATCAGTATCGGTATGGATATACCGACAACCAAAGTTATATTTTTCTTGATAAATTCCATATTTATATATTACACCTTTTGTAAATTGCTAACAATGGCTATCAATAATCGGGTATCTTTATTTTAGCAGATCTTCAACCGAAACATCTAACGACTTGGCGATTTTTGCAATGGTTTGAACACTTGGCTTGGTAACGACACCACCCTCAATTTTGGTAAGGGTAGAGTATTTGATATTGGCTTTCTTCGCCAAGTCGTCCTGCGTCAATCCTTGTTTTGTTCGTATTCGTTTTAGGTTTTGTGCTATTGTTGCCATAATATCCAAACTTTGATAGTATAGAGTTATGAGAGATTTACTTCTCTACCTACAAAACAAGTATAGCAAATTTTGGAGATTATTTCAATTTGTAGCCGCAAAATAGTTGTGGACAAAGAAAAATCAAAGTTTATCAAGCGGGCTTTTGAAATGTACTCAACTGGCGAATATCCCCTAGCTCAAATCCGAAAGATTATCAATTCCTTGGGCTTGGTTGGCAAGAAAGGCAAGGTGCTTTCCGTCTCCAATTACCAGTACATACTCAAAAATAAAATCTACTACGGCGTAATTGAGTACAATGGCGAATTGTATGACGGAAAGCACGAACCGATTATCACAAAGAAACTTTTTGATAAATGCCAAGAGGTGATGGCGAGAAAATCAAAACCTAAAACGCCAAAACTCAAACCATATATCTATCGCGGACTTTTCCGCTGTGGCGGGTGCGGTTGTTTTATCACCACTGAAACGCAGAAAAGACATAACTACTTGCGGTGCACCAAAAGAAAAGTCCGCTGTGAGCAAAGGTATGTACGGGAGGACGCCATCACCTCGCAGATCAAAAATGAAATTCAAAAAGTTTCTTTGTGTTCTGCTTGGGCGGAAAATTGCATAAACGAACTGGAAAAAGAAAAACTGGAAACCGCCCAAGCAGAAAGCTCTTTCGCTCAAAAGACGCGAGATGAGCTTGTAGAAATGGAAAGCAAGATAGACAAACTTTTAGATTTACATTTGGACGGCTCGCTTTCACAAACGGAGTACGCCGCCAAAAAGCACAAGCTCATTCTCGCTAAAAAGGATTTGGAAGAAAAAATCAACGCTTTTGAGCGAAAGAGCAATAATCGGTTCGAACCCATGATTGATTTCATAAAAGAAGCCGACCAAGCCGAAAATATCGCCTTGCAAGAAAATCCCGTCGCGGGACGGGATTTTCTCAAAAAGATTGGTTCGAACTTTCGCATTGCCGATCGGGCGTTGGTTTTGGATTTGAAAAATGCTTGGAAAATCCCCGCAAAATTCAATGCCGAGCGGCGAAGCCGCGAGGCAACCAATCCCCAAATCGGCGAATGTGCAAATTGGCGGAGGGTAAGGGATTCGAACCCTTGATGCCTTGCAGCATACTCGCTCTCCAAGCGAGCGCACTAGACCACTATGCGAACCCTCCGCTCGCTATCTTGCCACAAATCAGAGGCAAATCAAATTGATTGGTAAATGAAAAAACTGATGACGGCCAGAACAACAGCCGCAAGGAGAAGATAGTAAGACGCAAGGAGGAGCCCCGGCACTGGCCAGAGGAGGTACAGGAACAAGCAGATTAAACCACAGGACTGGCAGAACATTTTTAACTTGGCGGCCGGGTGAGCCGAAATTACTTTGCCTGAACGCCGACGGTAATAGAGCGCGCCCAGAATAATCAAAAATTCCATCCCGATAATCGCCAAAGCCAAACGCCAACCGAAAACCCGCGTCACCACGAGAGCCGCGACAGAGCTAACTAGCAATTTGTCCGCTAATGGATCATAGAGCGTCCCCCATTCGGTAATCTGATGGCGGGTGCGGGCCAAAGCGCCATCAACGGCATCGGAAAACGCGGCCAGCGCAAAAAAGAGGAGTCCGAGCAAGCGATAATCGAAATAAAGCAAAACCAGCACAATCGGGATGAGCACAAAACGGAAAACCGTCACGTGATTGGGCAGAACGTAACGCGGCAACATCGGCAGAAAAGTTTCTGCCAAAATCTTGTCAGTCAAAACCATCGCTTTTATTTTAACGCAAACCGAGCAGGGCGGCGATCCGTTTCTCCACCGGGGGGTGAGTCATAAACAAAGCAGAGAGAGCGCTGGCTCGTGGACCAAAAGGATTGGCGATAAAGAGATGGGCCGTGGCACCGGAGACTCGGCGCATTGGTTGGCCGTTTTGGCTAATTTTTTGCAGAGCGCTCGCCAAACCCTCTGGATAGCGAGTTAGCAAAGCGCCAGATGCGTCGGCGAGAAATTCGCGCCGCCGCGAGATGGCTAGGCGGATTAAGGTGGCGCCGAGCGGCGCGAGGATGGCGGCTAACAAGGCAACCACGGCCAAGGCGCCACCAACACGACCCCCCTCTCTATCACTCGATGGCAAAAAGCGAGAGCGGATAAACATATCGCCCAAAATAGCGACGAAACCGGCGAGCACCACCGCCACGGTGGCTACCAACATATCACGATTACCAATATGTGAAAGTTCGTGAGCGATGACTCCCTCCAACTCCGTCCGATTCAAAACCCGAAGCAGGCCGGTTGTTACAGCCACCACCGCGTGCTTTTCGTCGCGACCGGTGGCAAAAGCGTTGGGAGATGGGTCATTGACCACATAAACTTTAGGCATCGGAAGACCGGCGGTAATCGAAAGGTTTTCCACCATCGTGTAAAGGTCAAAAAACTCTTCGCGGCGGGCCGGCCGCGCACCCGTCATCGTTATCACCAATTTATCCGAGTACCAGTAGCTAAAAAAATTGGTTAAAACGGCAAAAATTACCGCCACATATAAAATCGTTTGACTCTGCCAAACAACGCTAAAAAGCCAGCCGAGGGCGATAACCACCACCAGAAACGTGCCCATCAAGATCCAGGTCTTGCGCGTGTTGGCCTCTCGATGGGTATAGAGATTACTGGTCATAATGCTGACAATTACGCTCCCGACGCAACATCTGCGCCTTTAACCGCGTCCCACGATTATACCCACCGGTTTGGTTATCAGACCGGATAACCCGATGGCAGGGAATATTCGGATTAAAATTTTTGTTCAAAATATTCCCAACAGCACGATAAGCCCGCGGCCGACCAGCTAGCCGTGCAACTGCCTGATAGGTCAGAGTCTCTCCCCGAGGTATTTTGGCCACAACCGACAAAACCGTGGTTTTGAAATCCATCCGCTAAAACTGCACCTTCACCGGTTCGGCGGCGGCCGCTTTCTCACCTTCGGCGATCTCGAAGAAACCAGGCGCCTGGAAATTAAACATTTGGCCAACTAAATTCGAGGGGAAATTTGCCAGCTTGATCTTGAAATCACGAACGTTGGTGTTGTAGAAACGTCGCGCGGCCTGAATTTTGTTTTCCGTGTCCGAGAGCTCGCGTTGGAGTTCAAGAAAATTTTGGTTCGCTTTCAAATCCGGATAATTCTCGGCCACGGCAAAGAGCGATTTAAGAGCGCCGGTTAACACATTCTCGGCCCCACTTTTCTCCTCCATTGTGCCGGCCTGCATTGCCTGCGCCCGAGCTTGGGTAATTTTATCAAGTGTCCCCTGCTCGTGAGCGGCATAACCCTTAACAGTACTGATGAGATTGGGAATGAGGTCGTAACGGCGCTTCAACTGAACGTCGATATCGGCCCAAGCTTCATCAGTTTGGTTTTTTAAGCGATTAAACCCATTATAAGTTGCGATAAACCACAAAGTGATCACCGCCGCGATGCCGATTATCAAATATAAAATAAACATAAAATAAAATTAAAATAAATCGTCTAATTGGAACGGCACACCGGTCTTGGCAGCCACCTTCTCTGCCCATTGGGCAATCAACTTGTAACGATGTTTTAAGTCGAGATAGCGCTCTTCGTGTAAGTCAATGTAATGAGCCAGCTTGTTGGCCATATCGTTAACGGTTTGTTCCAGTTTGGTTATTCTGTCTTCCAGAGAAACGACTTGGACCCCTAGCCGGTCGATTTTCTCGTGAGTTTCCTCAAATCCACGCGCCACCATCACCGCCAGTTTGTCTAGCGTCATGGGGCTCTTTTTGACTTTTGATTTAGTGGCTTTGGCCATTGCCGCTAGTTTAGCGCGTTACTCAACAAACCGAAAGGTGGAGATGGAATGCCTGTGTTGTTCTGATAACGTTCTATCGGCCTGATCTCTAAACATAAAGGAATACACACGCCCACCTTTCTTTGTGTATAAATAATATAATCCGTAGTCTGAGATAAATTCTTCTGTGGTTGGGTATATTCCGATGGAATTAAAAGAAGGAGCACCTAAAGATTCCTCGGAAAACTCGTAGCTAATAGTTACCCTAAAATCTGGCGCGGAAAATGACCTTTCCGTGTCCGGCCCAAATTCTACTTGTGCAATCAAAAAGGAAGGGTCGTCTCCAGGGCGCAGATGATTGTCGAGTTTAATAACCCAATCTTCGGGATACTCAAACTCAAACCCATACTCCTCGTTGCGATAAGTTTGCCAACCAGCTTGAGCTCCCTCTCCTTCGGGAAGGGAAGTGGTTGGCTCGGTGTTGGTGGTGTTGACGGGCGGCCAAGTGGAACCATTCCACGCGTTCCAATAGCGTGCCGTGAGCCAAATACCAGCGCCGAGCACAGCAAGAATGAGTATACCAGTGGCCAGGTAACGGTCGCGTTTGGTGCTAAAAAAAATGTGGCTTTGGTTCAAATTTTCGTCCATAAATTTGGGGGTTAGTCTAGTATGCGCCGATTATACCATGAGCTATAATCGGCCGGTGTTTAAACCAACTATCCAAAAGGTTTTCGGCCTGATTTTAATTGTGGCGGTTCTGCATTTCTGGGGCTTAGAACGTTATTATTACTGGATTTTCTGGTGGTACGACATTATTCTACACACACTCGGCGGTCTGTGGGTCGGCGTGGTAACCATCTGGCTCGGCCGACGGCTCGAGCAACCGACCGGTCTCACACGCTTGCTCGTCATCACTCTCGCTGTTGGCGTGATGTGGGAACTCTACGAACTTGGGTTTGGCCTCACTTGGACGAGCAAGGCCGGTTATCTTGAGGATACCGGCCTTGACCTATTTTTTGATCTTGCGGGCGCGCTCGGCGCCTCACTTGTCTTTAGTAGTCCATTCCCATCCCCCCGCCCATCGGACCAGCGCCGTGCCCGGCCGCCGGCTCCTTCTTCTCCTCCGGCTCATCAGTGATCGCCACCTCCGTCGTAAGCAAAATCGCGGCGGCCGAAGCGGCGCGCTCCAGGCCGGTTCGCGCCACTTTCACCGGGTCAATGATGCCAGCGGCAAACATATCATCAATAATTTTATCGGCGTTAGCGTCGTAACCGGCCGCGCCCGAGGCCGTCTTCACGGCCTCCACGATCACCGCGCCATCCTCTTTGCCAGCATTTATCGCGATTTGGCGCAACGGCGCCTCTAGCGCTTTCAGTAAAATCTCGACCCCAACGGCAAACTCGTGCGCGATATCGGCCGAAGGCGGCGTAAGTTTTTTGCCCGCCACCTTGGCGGCCGCCCGGATCAAAACCGAGCCGCCGCCGGCGACAATTCCTTCCTCGATCGCCGCCTTGGTCGCTTCCACCGCGTCTTCAATTTTCAACTTTTTATATTTCATCTCCGATTCGGTAGCCGCTCCCACCCGAATCACAGCGACTCCACCCGAGAGTTTGCCCAAACGTTCGCGCAACTTTTCCTTATCGTAACTGGAGTCCGAAACTTCAATCTCTTTTTTAATCTGGGCAATCCGATCTTCAATGTCGGCCTTTTTACCTTTGCCCCCGACGATGGTTGTGGCCTCCTTGGAGGCGATAACGCGCCGCGCCTGCCCGAGGTCAGACATCGTCACATTTTCGAGCTTTTTGCCAACCTCTTCGCTCACCACCTGACCGCCCGTCAACACAGCAATATCCCGCAACATCTCCTTGCGGCGATCGCCGAAGCCCGGCGCTTTCACGGCCAAAGCGTGGAAAACACCGCGGAGCTTGTTCACCACAAGCGTGGCCAAAGCCTCACCATCAACGTCCTCGGCGATAATCACCAACTCTTTTTTGCCCATTTGGGCCAATTTTTCCAACAACGGCAAAATATCTTTAATGGAACTAATCTTTTTGTCGGTAATCAAAATCAGCGGATCGTGGTACTCGGCTTCCATCCGATCAGCGTCAGTGATCATATAGGGCGAAACGTAGCCTTTATCGAACTGCATCCCTTCCACTAGCTCCGACTCCACACCGAATGACTGCGATTCCTCCACCGTAACCACCCCGTCCTTGCCAACCTTATCAATCGCTTCAGCGATAATGGAGCCAAATTCTGCCGACTCGGCAGAGATCGTCGCCACCTGCCTAATTTCCTGCTCGCCCTTAATCGGTTTGGCCATTGCCCGCAAAGCTTCCACCACGGCCGCGGTAGCCGCTTCGATACCCAAACGCACCCCCATCGCATTGACCCCCAGCGTCGTTTTACGAAAACCGGCTTCGACGATCGCCTGCGTCAAAACTACCGCCGTCGTCGTACCATCGCCAGCGGCATCATTAGTTTTAGAAGCCACATCTTTGACGATCTCGGCTCCCATATTTTCCACCTTGTCAGCCAGAGTAATTTCTTTCGCGATGGAAACACCGTCATTCGTAATCGTCGGCGCTCCGTAACCCTTGTCAAACACCACGTTCCGCCCCTTGGGCCCAATCGTGATCCGGACGGCATTCGCCACCCGATCAATCCCGTTCTTTAAGCGCGCTCGGGCTTGATCTCCAAAAACAATTTGTTTAGCCATAATTCAAGAAATGAAAACGCTAATCAATTACTGCTAAAATATGCGACTCGCTCATAATGTAGTATTCACGCCCGTTAACTTTGACCTCATCCGGTCCATACTTAGCAAACAGCACGCGATCACCCACCGCCACCGACATCGGCAAGCGTTGGCCCTTGTCATCAAGGCGCCCCTCGCCCACGGCTACCACCTTCCCCTCTTCCGATTTTTCCTTATTCACCGTATCGGGAATAATAATACCGCTAGCCGATTGACCCTCGCGTTCAAACTCGGAGATGGGCTCGACGACCACCCGATCAGCCAAAGGTCGTAGCTTGAAACCACTTGTCTTTTTTGCTGTTTTCTCTGGTTTTTTCATATAAAAATTAATAAAATAACGGTTAAGGCGCAGTGAATTATAAGGCCACGCGCGCGGCTGTCAACCCCGCTTGGCACTATTGGCGGTCAAACTTACCACCAACCGAAGATAAACGCGCCGAGACGTTCGAGCAATAAACGCAGAATTAGGCGCAAGCGAATTAGCAACGCCGCTAAATTACTAGAATTATTTAAATCGCCACCGACGGTGTTAGTCGGATTGGAAACGGAGTTGCCAATACCATCAGCTGTTGAAACCGCGCCAGACGAACACACCGTTCGCGTTACAGTTTTGGGAACGCCCAAAACCCGATTCAGGGCGGCGCGGGTCTGCGGACCGGCCAGTCCATAACCCGTCGTCTCTGGTGTCCCAGCCCGCACTAGTCCCTCACGGGCTTGAAAACGCTGAATGGCGCGTACTACCGCCGGGCCATAATAACCATCAACCACCCCCTCTGGATATAACGTAGAATCCGTGGCAAGCATCGCCTGCAAAAGACGCACTTCTGGCGAAGTCAAACCAACACCAAAAGGACCGCGGACCAGCGAGACTGGCGCCGTTACTACCGACTCGACACGACACGAATCGGTCACCGAAAAAGAATTCGTCGTCGCCACGCGCGCGGTGGTAGGATCATTCTGTTGATTCGTCGAGCCGGCAAGGGGCTTGGTCGAAAGAATTTGTGGACGATTGAACTGACGACGCTGGTCGTAGGCATAAATGGCGTAATAATACGTACGCCCGTTGGTTAAACCGGTATCGGTAAATGACTGGTCGGCGCCCTCATACACCACCGTCGTCCCCGTGAGACGTTCTGGATTTTGGGTGCTGGCAGCAGAAGCTGTCAGGGGATTGGCACTACGAACAATAAGCGTTCGCACATAATTGGCATCAGTCGGCTTAGTCCAAGTAAGCACGGCCTGTCCTGGTCCGGGAGTAATTTCCGCCTGCAAGGCAAATACCGGCGGACGAGCGTCGTGCGGACCACCAGGACCACCACCGGGGATGACGGGACCAGGCGGCGGATCTGATAAAGTTCTAAAAGAGATTACATTAGATAGCGGCGAGAGATTGTTGGCCACATCAGTGGATTTAAGAGCGGCATAATACGTCGTGCCGGAAGTTAAACCAACCAAGGTGTAATCCTGTGAGGCGCCCGGTATGCCGGGTGGCGGCTCACCGGTTACCGCAACAGCAGAAGACCAATTCGCTTCTGTGATATTCTGTAGAGAATAACGAAGGTCGTAGTTAGCAACCGCGCCAGAGCTTGCAACATTACCGTCTTGGGCCGGAGCCGCCCAACTTACTAGATAAGATGTTAGGCCGGCGCCGCCAATCACGGCTGTCAAACCCTGAATTGCGCCCGGAGGGGTGGTATCGGGAACAGGGCTTGGCAAAGTTTGAAACACAAAATTGATTGAACGAGACAAATTGCCTAAGGCATCGATAGAAACAGCCCGATAATGATAAACCACCCCGGGAGACAAATTATTTAAATTGGCGGCATGATTAGTGGCCAAAACCGTAGTGTTTACTGTTTGCTGGCCGTAGGCCGTGGTAAAACCATACTCCGCAAAAGATCGGGCCGGCTCATCGGTTTGCCAGGTGATAAGCGCGCCGGTCTGACTGATATTCGTCGCCCGCACATTGGAAATAATAGGCGGGGTAGTATCAGACGGAACAAACGGACTGAAAGCGGCAGTGAGATTATGGTTGGCTTGAACACCAGAAAAAGTGTGGGTGGTAATTGGCCCCATTGATTGGCCGTCAACTAAAACATTGGCTATTTGATAACCACCATTCGGCGTAATCGTAAAACTTTGACTACTGCCGGCGGCCACCGTCGCTGTGCCGGGATTAACTGTGCCGTTGGCGCCAGCGTTGACGGTAATGGTGTAGTAGGTAGTGGTGGGCGGGTTGGGGTTGCCGCCACCACTCGAGCCAAATTCGTAAGGTCCGATATCCCACTCCGCCGTGCCGGAATTATTACCGTCATGCGGGCGGTAATTGCCGAGAAAATCGTTTGCCACCGAGCGAAGAGAAAATCCTTGATCAATTGCTGGACTAGCGGCCGTCAAGGAAAAATCACCATTGCCGGGACTGGTTAAAAATGGATTTTGTATCAAACTACCCGCCCCTTTACCCAAAGCCTGCCACTGGGCAAAGGAATAATTTGTACCGCCAATCCTAAATAATGGATTAAAATCGCCGTACCAAATATTGTTCGTCTCGGTTACGGTAGCGGGGGCATCCTTTTGCAATTCTAAACCAGCCCTCACGGAACCGCCAAAGGTCTGTACAATGTTGTTTCTAACTTCTAAACCGGGCATCGAGCCCTTAGACAACAAGAAATAATAACCACTCGGAAATAGGTTGGTGTTATAGAAAAGATTGTTGTAAATGCGCCAATCACTATAGGACGCCCCGGTCTCGCCGGTATTACTGATAAAGTGCGACATCTCGCGGGCGATATTGTTCCTAATCGTTACCCTATCGAACCTGGTGCCTGCCCCCATCGCCGCCTTCGGCCAACCGTCAATTTTATTATCAAAATAATTCCGCTCAATTATTAGATCCTTGGAGCAGTTGATATGACCAGCGTCGCCCGCGCCAATAGCCAACATGCCGGCCTGCGGTTCCCGATGATTGAAATAGTTATCCGCGATCAGGTTGTAATCGTTGGAGCCATCAGCACACAAGGTGCCCACAAATTTGATATTGGTCCCGCGGGGATAGTTGCCGTCAATCCGGTTATGGCCTATATAGGACTTGGCAATGTATGTCCTGATAGCGTGCTCATTTGAACTGGCGGTGTCAAACCAATTACCCATCACCGCGTTATACCGTGAAGCAACCTCCGGCCCCAGACTGAACGGCCCCTTATACAAACCGTAGTTATAGAAATTTTTGATCTCATTATCAACGACAAACAAATGCTCGGTGCCCAACCCACCAGCCTGGATAGCATAGCCGCCGCCATCAATCGCCACGCCGTGGATAAGGGCATTATTCGAAGCCGACACAGCACTGGGCGCGCTGGTGAAAACCAGGCGTGGCCGCGGACCAGTGCCAAATGCACCAAGCAAGCTGACATTACTCAGATTGCCAACCCGAGTAAACGTTTCGCCGCGACGGTACAAACCATTGCCCGCAACCTGCGACGTTGTAACCTGCTGGAAACCGGTCGGGCAACCGCTAAAATTACCAGTCGTGGAATAACAAGTGCCGCTCGTCGGCACATTAACGTTGACGATGGACTGTCTGGTAGCCACCTGCCCTTGGCCGTCGCTCACACTAAGCGTTACGGTATAAGTCCCCGGACGTTCAAAGACGTGGGCATTAAGTGGGCCCCGACCAGCATTGCGGCTCTGGCCGTTGGTATCCCAAACACCGCTCGCCGGATCACCAAAATCCCAACGATAGTCAAGATCGTGAAAAGGCCGAATCGCCGAACCGCCATACGTCGTGCCACTGGCATCAAAGAAGACCGCCAAGGGTGCCGCACCACTCGCCGGCAAAGCGGTTAAATTGATCGTGATTGCACCAACCGCTTGATTGTTAACGACGAAATTGACGGGAGCGCTAGTGGATAAATTACCCGCCGCATCACGAGCCTCGGCCACCAATTGATGGGGGCCGTTAGCCACCGTGGCGCTATCCCAAATTGTGGCATATGGCGCGGTCGTAATCTCTTGGCCAAGCGCGATGCCGTCAAGCAAAAATCGAACGCCCGCGATACTACCGCCAACATCAGCGGCGGTGGCGGCAAAATTAACTACGCCGGAAAGAGTTACGCCGGAAACAGGCGCGGTAACGGCCACCACCGGCGGCGTAACGTCGCCGGTTTGGTTTGAAACTTGAGCCAACACCGCGATCTCGCTCGGCGTCAGTGCGCTATCAAAAATTCTGGTGCGATCAAGGCGACCGTTTAAAAAAGACGTACCGCCAATCGAACCAACAAGTGGAGTAGAGGGACCGGTATGGAGCCGAACGGGCCTCGTCCCACTCACTGTGGTCGGTAAGGGCTGCCCGTTTTTGTATAGAATAACCGAATTACCGTCAAATGTTGCGGCCAAATGGTACCAAGTGTTGGGTTGCAAATTGGCCCCAGCCGAAATGGCAAAATAATCAGCCGGCGCTGTGCCGTCCCCGTCAAGCGCCAAATAAAACTCTCGGGGATTCTGCCAGTGGGTGGCAAAACTCCAAGCAAAACCGTTGGTAGACCAGCGATTCACGATTGCTTGCGCGGCGCTCAAAGATGAAAACCTGACCCAGGTCGCAATTGAAAGGTTGGTCGTCGGCCGCAGACTGGGGCTGTCCGGCAAAGCAAGTACATCGTTCGTTCCGTCCCAGTCGTACGCCCCTGAACCATCCTCGCTCCCCGCACTCAAGTAACGTGGGCAAACAGCGCCAACACAAGTCCCGTTGTTCCCAAAGGAAGAAGAGTCGGTGGCCACGCCGTCGGCATTATCGTCATCAAATTCCAAACGCAACAAAAGAGGCTGAACCGCTTGAACCACTCCAAAATTGGCCGTCACGGTTTTGTCTTGCGTGAGCTGAACCGAAACCGGATTTTGTGAGCCAGAGAGATCGCCTGACCAGTTATTGAATTGGTAGCCCGGATTGGGAGTGGCGGTGAGGGTGACGACGCTCCCGTCAGGGTAGTTCGTCTGATTCGGTTGGCGGCTGATAGTGCCACCGGCGCTGGGATTAGCCGTGGTGGCAAGCGTGCGGGTGGTGGGTGCAACGGGAGAAAAACTAATTGTTATTGTGTGCGCGCTCGAAACATTGGAAAAGGTATAAGTGGGAGGCGGGGGCGTCAGGGTAGCTCCATCAACCACCACTGTTCCGACTTGAAAACCAGTGGCCGGACTGAAAGTGAACGTGCGCGAGCCGCCAGCCGAAACAGTAACCACGCCGCTCGGGTTAATTGTGCCGTTACCACCACTAACAGACGCGGTAATCGTGTAATCCGTAGGCGGGACAACTACTCCGCCGGTAGAAAATTTGGCAATCGCCCCGGTATTGACATTACTCCCGGCGGGGTTAGTACTAAGACTTGGCGTAGCCCCAAGCGTCGGGAAATTACTAGAATTAGTATGGCCAACAACATAAAAATCCCCGCCGGCATTTACTGTGGCGCTACGGGCATAATCACAAACCGTGTCTCCGGCTGCCGCACAGTTCGAGGTGCCACCAAGGTAAGTGGAGTAAACAAGAGAAGATAGATCGCCGGTCAGTTTAGAGACAAACCAATCTGCTTCGCCCCGGCGGCTATTTTGCCGCGCGTCGCTCGTAATTGGGAAATCAGCGGAGAAGGTTCCCCCACTTACATAAACACCCCCAGCGCTGTCTACTCCCACCCCCTCGAGGCCGTCACCCGAACTGCCACCGAGATAAGTGGCGGCAAGCAGGACTCCACCGTTACCAGACAATTTAGCGACAAAACCGTCGCCGTTATAATTGCCGGTATTAGAGACTCCACCTAACGCTAGTTGGTAACCAACGCCCGCCCCGGGCAAATTGCTAGAGCGAGTGGTAAAAGCAGCATAGACATCGCCAGCGCTGTTAAGGGCCAATGAATGTGTTTCCGAAAATTCGTCAGCGTTCCCGCCAAGATAAGTAGACCAACGCCGCGTCCGGCCATCACTGCTCAAGCGTAAAACGTACATATCCAAAGCGCCGGCATGGGAGCGCAAACCGTTGCTGACTGGGTCACCAGCAAAAGCGCTTGTTCCCATCGCAACCACTTCGCCGTTGCTTGCCACCCGGATCGAGGGAGTGCCAAACCCGGGACCACTCGATGCGCCGCCAACATAAGTTCCCCACTGGATTTGCGTACCGGCTGAATTCAATTTAGCGATAAAGCCGTTAGCGCCACCGGCAACCGTTCCTTGATAAGCGCCAGTCGTTTGGTATCCGTTTGATTGGGAAACGTCAGTAAGAACAGCGTAAACGTTGCCAGAAGAATCCACGTCAATGTCTCGGATAAAACTGCGGTCTGGCCCGCCGAGATAGGTTGCCCACAGTTTCTGCCCGTTGGAATTAAACTTAGCAACAAAGCCATCCTGTGGGCCATAGTTATTATTAACATTGGAATCGCCGGCAAAGGTCGCCTGCAAAACGCCCGACGTCACCGGAAAACCGCTACCCGCCCGGCCGGCCACATAGACGTTACCGACGCCGTCCAGTTCCACCGCGTAAGCTCGATCGTAACCGGGACCACCGAGATAGGTTGACCACAGCAGGGCGCCGTTGGCGCCAAATTTGGAGACAAAAACATCATGATTGCCGCCAAAAGCGGGTTGGGCAGGGTTGACTAGCGGAAAATTACTAGAACCAGTACCCCCGGTCACATAAACATTACCGCCAGCGTCGACAACCACGTCACGCACTGTATCTTCGCCTGAACCGCCAAAATAAGTAGACCAAGTTAGATCGTAACCGCTATTCCCACCGCTCGGCGACGTCACTCCAAAATTGGCCGTCACGGTTTTGTCTTGCGTGAGCTGAACCGAAACCGGATTTTGTGAGCCAGAGAGATCGCCTGACCAGTTATTGAATTGGTAGCCCGGATTGGGAGTGGCGGTGAGGGTGACGACGCTCCCGTCAGGGTAGTTCGTCTGATTCGGTTGGCGGCTGATAGTGCCACCGGCGCTGGGATTAGCCGTGGTGGCAAGCGTGCGGGTGGTGGGCGGCGTAACCACCGTCGAGTCATAAGTCACCTCCAGTTCGGCCGGCTGCCCAGACTCACGAGAAGCAATGCCGGCATACTCGCCGCCCGCGCTATGACGCAGAGCAAAAGAAGCCGCGCCAGCCGCAACCTTCCCCGACACATAATTGGTTACATCCTGCCAGCCGGTAAAAGTGCTCGTCTCTGATCCAAAAGCAAAAGAGCCGAGGGCGGAACCGGTGCTGGGCCGATTTTGCCAGTTTAAACTTGTCTCATCCCAAGAATTGTCGTCTACGGCGAGAAGGCTCACCGGACGGGGCGATGACGAGTCGTCGCCATTGACAATGTAAAAACGCAGACGAGCGGCAGTAACATTGCCAGAAATATTAGATAGGTCAAAACGGAGATAGGGTTGGATGTCCCACTGGCCACCCGCTTGATATATTCCCAACTCGTTTCCGCTACCGTAATTTATGGTCTGAAAGTTGCCGCCGCGGACGGCGGCATCCGCGGCGGCCGACAAGACAACCGTGGTTGGGCCACCACCGACTTGCGCCAACTGTTTCTCAACCGCCAAACGATTGCTACCGCTAACCAAACTATCAATCGGGATGTAGGTGCCGGCCCATAGCGCTAAAGCAAACAAAAGGGCAGCCAAAAAGACGCCGGCGAGAGAAAGTGAGCTACTCTGTCTATCCATTCTTTTCTAGTATAATTCATACTCGTTCGCGACGGTGTGGAAAAAGCCCACCTCTTGCGCGTTGGCAGGCGGTTTTGCTATACTCAGCGGGTAAAATGTCGATCTTAAATGCTATTCTGCCTTGGGTGCAGATTGTGGTATCAGTAATTTTGGTCGCCACCATCCTCATACAACAAAGTGATGCGTCTCTGGGACGAGCTTTCGGTGGTTCTGGCTCCGGTGGAATAAATTACCAAAGGCGAGGCCCGGAAAAAGTTTTGTTTGTGGCCACCATCGTCCTCGCGGCAATCTTCTTACTCACCGCCCTGGCAACTCTCTTTTTGTAACCCGAGTTTATCCGCAATCTTCCGTTGATTAAAAACAGGTACTTATGCTGAAACATGGTTGGTGGCTCGTTGGTAGTTTGCTTGGTCTAATCGTTGGTTTGGTAGGGATCTTGTGGTCAGTCAATCGTCTGTATCTTGTAGAAACACCAGCATTGGGCGGCACACTTGTTGAGGGGGTGGTCGGCACGCCACGGTTTGTTAACCCCCTGCTCGCCGCCGGCGAACCGGACCAAGATCTCTCGGTCTTGATTTTTTCCGGCTTGATGGGGTTTGATGAGAACGGCGCGCTCCTTCCTCATCTGGCAGAAAAATACCAAATATCGGAAGACGGATTAAGCTACACTTTTACTCTGCGAGAAAAATTAACTTGGCACGACGGGCAACCCCTCACCTCGACAGACGTAGTCGAAACAGTTAGGCTCGTGCAAAATCCTAATCTAAAAAGTCCGCGTTTCGGTTCTTGGGATGGAATAGAAGCAGAAGCGTTGGATGAAAAAACTGTCCGCTTTATCCTTCGTCAGCCAAATCCTCAATTCCTTCAGCAAGCCACGCTGGGCATTATCCCTTGGCATCTCTGGTCGACGGAACCAATAGAAACCCTTGCTTTTAGTGAAAAAAATCTCCTCGCCGTAGGCAGTGGGCCATTTCGATTAGAAAAAATAAACTGGACGACAAAAACTCCGGCAGTGCCAACCAGCTATGAGTTGGAGTCCTTTGCCAACTTCGCGCTCGGCCGGCCTAAGATTAAAAAAATGGAGATCCGATTTTTCGCGAACGAGACGGAGCTCGCGGCGGCGTTGGAGAACGGTGAGGTGGAAGCGCTAGCTGGTCCGGACCCGGCCCAAGCGGCCGCTTGGGCGGCCGCGGGCCGGCCAATTATTACGGCCACCCAATCGAGAATTTTCGGCGTGTTCTTCAACCAAAACCGCATGCCGCTTTTCATTCGGCCAGAAATTCGCCGTGCTCTTGATTTGGGGGTTGACCGAACCACAATCATCCAGACGGTCCTACACGATTTCGGGGTAGCGATAATCGGGCCGCGACCGAGTGATACTCTGAATGATAAGGTGGCGCGAGAGGGCGATCAAACCGAAACTCAAGAAACCGCGCAAAACATCTTGGAGGAGGCCGGCTGGAAGATAAATGAGGAAAGTGGTATCCGCGAAAAGAAAAACAAAGACGGCAAGATAGAGGAATTAAAATTTTCTCTCGCTACCGGCAATACGACGGAATTGCGACGCACCGCAGAACTGTTGCGCACGGACTGGCAAAAATTAGGGGCTGAGGTAGAGATTTTAATTTTTGATCGCGGCGATCTGGATTTAAACGTAATTAGACCAAGGGAGTATGATGCTTTGCTGTTTGGTCTTGCCCTCGGACCAGACAACGATCTCTACCCTTTCTGGCACTCTTCTCAACGGCTTGATCCGGGCTCCAATTTGGCTATCTACGCCAATTTGAAAACCGATGATCTGCTCACACGCGCGCGCCAAACCCAAGAGGTTGTTGTTCGGCACGCGCTCTACGACGAGGCCGCGAAGATTATCATGGAAGAAAAACCGGCAATTTTTATTTATGCTCCCGAGTTTATTTACCTGCCCGCGCCAGAAGTTAAAAACATTACTTTACAAACCATTAATTCACCGTCAGACCGTTTCCGCGCGATCAATCGTTGGTATCTAAAAACGGAAAAGGTGTGGCCAAAATTTAAAGATGACTCCTACAACTGATAACCGCCGCCCGTCACGTGAACGAGCCGGGCGTTCACTACGCCGCCGCCCGCCACGCCGCCTAGCAGACGGCGCGCATCGCCCAGCGTCAGATGTCAAACCGCTTAAGGCCATCCCGGCGGTAGAACCGGGGGTAATCCGCGTTATTCCGCTCGGAGGCGTGGAAGAAATTGGCAAAAATATGACAGCGATCGAAATTGGGCACGATATCATCGTAATCGATATGGGTCTCGCCTTTCCCACCGATGATGCGCCGGGCGTGGATTACATCATTCCTGATTCCACTTATCTTGAAAAAAATCGAGAGCGGGTGCGGGGCGTAATCATCACTCACGGTCATCTCGACCACACCGGCGCTATTCCCTACATTATGCCAAAAATCGGTAATCCGCCGCTTTACACGCGTAACTTGACTTCGCTCTTCATTAAAAAACGGATGGAGGAATTTCCACATTTGCCGCCAATTAATCTGATTGTGGTGGAAAATGAGAGCCGGATTAGGTTGGGCGAAATTGCCGTTCGCTTCTTTGGCGTCACCCACACTATTCCCGACTCTTTCGGCGTCCTGATTGAAACACCACACGGCCTCATCGTTAACCCTGGAGATTTTAAACTCGATCTCGATCAGGTGGACGGCCAACCAACAAAAGAAGAGGAAGACCGGTATGGCATTTTCGACAAAGAAAAAACCCTGCTCCTCATGGCTGATTCCACCAACGTTGAAAACCCTGGTTTTTCCATTCCGGAACGAGAAACGCACAAGAATATTCGGAAAATAATTGAAAATATTCAAGGTCGTTTGTTTATCGGCACTTTCGCCTCACAACTGGAGCGGATGATCAAGATCATCGGCTTTGTGGAAGAATTCGGGCGCAAAATCGTCATCGAGGGCCGAAGCATGAAAACCAATGTTGAGGTCGCCGAACAAGCCGGCTTGCTTAAGGTCAAAAAAGGGACGATTATCTCCGTTCAAGAAGCCGACAATTACCCCGAAAATCGGTTGGTAGTTTTAGCAACTGGCGCGCAGGGCGAAGAATTTGCCGCGCTGATGCGGATTGCCACCAAAACTCACAAATACTTGCGCTTTAAAAAAGGCGACACTGTTTTGCTCTCATCCTCGATCGTCCCAGGCAACGAGATTATGGTGCAAAAACTCAAAGACAACATCGCGCGCCAAGGCGCGAAAATCATTAGTTATCGCACTTCGGAAGTTTATGTCCATTCTTCCGGGCACGGCAATCGCGGCGATATCGAGTGGCTCCACCGGAAAATCCGGCCAAAATTTTTCGTTCCCATTCATGGCTGGCATCAAAAATTAAGGGTTCACGCCGATTTGGCGCTAGAGCTGGGGCTACCCGAAAACCACATTGTCGTTCCCGACAACGGTATGGTGATTGAGATCAGCGCGGACGGAGAAAAAATTTACAGTCGGCCAGAAACCGCGCCAAAAGATATGGTGATGGTGGACGGCTTTGGTCAAAATAACGTCAAGGAGGTTGTCGTCCGCGATCGCGTAATGCTCGCCCAAGAGGGAATTTTTGTGATTATCGCGCTGGTCAACGTTCAGACCGGTAAGGTGATTAAATCGCCAGATATTATCTCCCGTGGCTTCGTCTACCTGAAAGAATCGCAAGATCTTTTGCGATCCGTGCGCTTATTGACCAAGAAAAAAATTGAGGAAGCAACGAGCAAAATGCACCCGATTAATTTTGACTACGTGCGCAATCTCATCCGTGAAGACATTGGCCGCTTCCTTTTCCAAAAAACCAAAAATCGTCCGATTATCTTGCCCGTTTTGATCGAGGTTTGATCCGCGTGTTTATGACTTTAGGCGAAAATCAAAAGATCCGACGCGCTTACAGTTACCTTGCTTCTTTTCTTCTTTCGCTCCATTTGGCTCTGCCGGTTTATCTCGGATCAAGTTTTCTCACCCAATTTCTGCCTACCGATTCCGTCGGTTGGTTATACGCCTTGGCTTCCGTCTTGAGTCTGGCCGCTTTGTGGAATGCCCCCTACCTCATCAAATATTTCGGCTTGCGACGTTTTAATCTCTTGATGGTCGCAGTAACCGGCCTAACCTTGGCGGCCATCATCTGGCTCAAAATACCCGCGGTTATTCTCACCGCTTTTGTTGTCTTGCAAGTAGCAACCCTCGTCTTGCGTTTCAATCTCGATCTCTATCTCGAGACAGTAACGACTAACGCCGCCACCGGCTTCACCCGCGGCTTATTTTTGACGGCTGGCAATTTGGCCTGGGTGGTCGCGCCAGTGAGCGCCGGCCTGCTAGTCACCGGAAGTGGCGCTCTAAACACTGTTTACTTCGCCGCCCTTCTAGTTCTCGCTCCGTTCGCCTTCCTCATCCAAACTAGACTCATCGACGATTACCACAACCCACACCCCCGAGCTAAACTTTGGCCCACTCTAATTTCTTGGTGGCGCGCACAAGGCGGCCGTGACCTTAATTTACGTCGAATTCTGGCGCTGGATTTCGTGCTCAATATTTTTTACGCCACAATGGTGATTTATTCTCCTCTTTACCTACAATCACTCGGGGTCAGCTGGCAAACGATCGGCTTGCTCTTCTCAATAATGCTCGTGCCGTTTCTACTCCTGCAGTGGCCACTCGGCTTTCTCGCTGATCGCCGCTGGGGAGAAAAAGAAGTGATGACCATCGGTTTCGGCCTCATCGGCTTCTCGACAATCACCCTCGTCCTGTTTCCCGGACCAAGCGTCGTCTTGCTCGGGATCATTCTGGTTATCACCCGCATCGGAGCGGCCAGTACTGAGGTGATGAAAGAAACTTATTTTTTCAAGCAGATTGGCCCCAATGATTCCGCGGCCATCGCCATCTCTCGCAATATGCAACCGCTCGCCTATCTCATTGCTCCAATGGCGGCAAGCGGCTTCCTACACTATTGGCCGCTCCGTTACATCTTTCTCCCCCTCGGTCTCTTAATGTTCGTCGCCCTTTTTTACGCTTGGCGACTTAAGGATACAAAATAAGGGTTGGGCGGTTTTTATTCCAATATACCGTCGAGATTGACGTCGTAGAGAATCTGCTCCTGAACGAGGCGATAGTTAATTAGTTCGCTTGATTTGAACCAGTGCTTAATCTCGGCCGTGGCCTCGTTGACGGACCCGGAAGCGTGAATGAGGTTGCGAACGGCCCGCTCGTCATCATCGGCGAGAGAGTAAGAGTCAAGAACGAAATCGCCGCGGATAGTTCCCACATCGGAGGCAAGCGGTTCGGTACCGCCAGTAATCTTGCGGACGATAGCCACGGCGTTGGCACCCTGCCAAACCATCGCCACCACCGGTCCGCTCGTCAAATACTTTTTCAATTTGGTCAAAATCACGGCTGTAATCTCGTAAGGATCCTCCGTCGCCAGTTTTTCGCCACGCTCGCGCGCCGCTTTGACCCGCTTCTCTCCCGTAAGGCGTCGCCAGTCCGGGTCGAGAGTGTAATGTTTTTCCACCATCGCCTCGGTCGGCACAAGCATTTTCAAACCGACCAGTTTGAGCCCGAGCCGCTCATAGCGGCCGATAATCTCGCCAATGAGCGCACGTTGGATGCCGTCGGGTTTAATCAGAATAAGCGTGCGTTCAGTTTTTGGGTGTAATTTGGTCATAAAAAATTTTTAAGCGGTTAAAATTTCCGGCCCGGCTGTGCCAACAAGAACGGTTTCCTCAAAGTGCGCGGCCAGCGCCCCGTCACGAGTCCGAACGGTGTAGCCATCACTTCCCCACTCCACGGCTTCGCCGCCGGCGACAAGCATCGGCTCGATCGCAACAACAAGACCGGGCACAAGACGCGGCCCTTCGCCCGGCCGACCAAAATTGGGAATAAGCGGTGGCTCATGGACAGCATAACCGACGCCGTGTCCGCCGAGCTCTCGAACCAAACCGAAGCCATAACGCCGGGCAACAGCGGCCACTGCCGCCCCAACATCGCCGGTTGTAGCCTCGGCGCGCGCGGCCTTGATACCGGCCGCCAGCGCTTCGCGAGTAGCGCGAAGCAAACGTGCCACTGCGCGCGGCGGTTGATCGCCAAGATAGATCGTCAACGCCGCGTCGGTAAACAGGCCATCATGTTCCAAGCCTAAATCAAGAGAAACAAGGTCGCCGATTTGCAACACTCGCTCGCCCGGAATCCCGTGAACAACCTCGTCGTTCACCGACACGCAAAGAGCGGCCGGAAATGGACGCCGAGCATCGCTTGGTTGATAACCGAGAAAAGCCGGGTGATCGCCGTTGGCGGCGATCAAATCTCGCGCCCGCTCATCCAACTTAGCGGTGGTCAGGCCGGGCTTGGCTATGGCCGCTAATTCTTTAAGCACTTGCCGCAGACGCTTACCGCCAGCCCGAAGCCTGGCCACCTCCTCGGGTGTTTTAGGGCGAGGACGGGCCGTCATAGAACCGAAACAATACTCTGATGCACCTCCATTTCCGCCTGTTCGCCGTTTATCTCCACAAATTGATAAAAAGGATCCCGACGATAATAATCAATCACCGGCAACACCTCTTCATCAAACCAACGCTGACGGGCTTGATTACTCGATGACTTTATATCATCGGCCCGGCCCCGTCCCGTCAAACGAGTGGCGGCGGTTTCGGCAGAAATATTCAAATAAACAACCACTGGCTTCGCCCGTTCGTAAAAAGCAAGAGCGGTTTGCAAGGTTCGCGCCTCGTTTAGCGAGCGGGCCACACCATCTAAAATCAGATGCTCGGCGGCCTGCAGTCGGTTTATCAATTCTCGCGACCAAATATAGATTGGGAGAAAATCGGCCAAACGCCCGCCAGAGCCCATCACTGCGGCGGCGCGCGTACTAGTTAAATGGTTGGTCTCACGCACAAACTGACGCAGTAACTCACCGGTCTCAATGTAAACAATTGGCCGACCGAGCTTATCTTCCCGTCGGAGCCAATCTTGAAGCAGTTTAACCTGTACGCCCTTGCCCGCCCCCGAGCGTCCCATAAAGATGAAAGTGCGGGGCATCATATCGGTCGTCAGTCTAACACAATTTTAGTATTCGCGCATCGAGATCTGACTGTCAATTTGTTTGACTAGTTCCAGAGACACGGAAACCACAATCAGCAAACCGGTGCCGCCAATCGCCAACGCCGACACCCCCGTAGCCGCTCGCATCACTAAAGGCAAAAGCGCGATCACGCCTAGAAACAAACCGCCCACTAAGGTTAGGCGGGTGATAACACGAGTTAAATAATCAGCGGTCGGCCGGCCGGGACGAATGCCGGGAATAAACGCGCCATTTTTCTGGAGATTGGTCGAAATAGATTGAGGATCAAAGGTAATCGCTGAATAAAAATAAGTGAAAGCAAAAACCAGCACGAAATACACCGAGGAATAAAACCACAAATTATCAATCAAGTCGCGGAGCCACAGAGCCGTTTGGCTAATCAGCGCTTGATCAATCCGGCTCAAATAATCAAAGACGAGACGAGGGAAAAGCAAAAGCGATAAGGCAAAAATTATCGGCATCACCCCCGCCTGATTCAACCGAATGGGCAGATACGTCGAAACGCCGCCATACATTTTCATCCCCCGCACCTGTTTGGCATACGTGACCGGAATCGGACGCTCCGCCTCGGTGATGAACACCACGCCGGCGACAGTCAAAATCGAAATCACCAGAAAAGCGAGATAAACCGGAATCTGGGCAACGTCATAAGAAGCCCAGACTTGAGTCAGAGCCGTTGGCAAACCGGCCACAATACCAGCAAAAATAATCAGCGATACCCCGTTACCCACCCCATATTCATTGATCAATTCACCAAGCCACATCAAGAGAACAGAGCCGGCAATAATCACAATAATATTCGTCATCTCTTGAAAAGGGGTTAAGTGAAGCAAGAGGCCCTGACTCTTGAGTAAAGCGAGCAAACCAAGGCCTTGCACCGCGGCCAAAGGCACAGTCAGCAAACGAGAGTATTGGGCAAAACGCTTGCGCCCAAGCTCGCCGGATTCTTGATAGAGTTCCTTCAGAGACGGAAACATTACCGTTAAAAGCTGCATCACGATGGAGGCGGTGATAAACGGACCAACACCCAACATCACAATCGAGAGATTCTCAAGCCCGCCGCCGGAAAAAATATTAAGCAGGCCCAAAAACTGACTGGAGGCAAACAATCGGCCTAACGCCTCCGGATCAACGCCAGCCACCGGCACCGCCGCTCCTAAACGAAACAGCCCGAGGATAAAAACCGCAAAAAGAAGCCGGCGGCGCAAGGTGGGATCTTGCCACACTAAATGAATTTTCTGTGTAAAAATTGACCACATATTTTAAACTTGAATTTTGCCGCCGGCTTTTTCAACCATCGCCCGCACCGCCGTGGAAACATCACAACCCTTAAGCCGGATAGGAATTTTGACTTCGCTGTGGTCGGCCAAAATCTTAACCCGCAGACGAGCGGCGGACGGGATTAAACCGGCGCGGCGCAAAACGAACGGCGTGATCACCCGCTCTTTTAGCGTAAGCAAACGAGATAAAGGCACAACCACCCGCGGCGTCGAACGTCCAAGGCGAAAATCGTGACCACGGAGTTTTGGCAAACGCTTAATCACGTCTCTAATCTCCGGACGAATCCGGTGCCCGGCCCGCGCCTTTTGACCCTTCGTGCCGCGGCCAGCCGTGGTGCCACGCTTGCCTCCGCGCCCCACGCGTTTGCCAGCGCGCCGTTTGGTGTTTGGTTGTAACTCGTGTAATTGCATCTTTTGAAAAAGTTAGACGGGCTTAACCGTTTGCAGGGCGCGGAGTGCCGCCTGCACGTTATTCAAATGATTTTTGCTTCGGGAATAAATCTTGGCGCTGATATCGCGCGCGCCGACCAACTCGAGCACGGCCCGAACGGCGCTACCCGCCACTAATCCACGCCCGGGCGAAGGCCGGATAGACACCAAAGCTGAACTAAACTTCGCCGACACTTCGTGAGGCAGAGTAAATTCTGGTGTGAGATAAACACTAATTAAATTCTTGCGGGCGTTGTTCATCGCCTTCTCAATCGCCACCGCAATATCGCTGGCCTTGCCCACACCAATCCCCACTTTCCCGCGACGATCGCCCGCCACCAGAACAATCGAAAAGCTAAAGCGTCGGCCACCGCGCACCACCCGAGTCACCCGTCTAATCGCCAAAACCTTGTGGCCAAGGTCCGAGTCAGGTCGGTCTTGGCGGCCACGACCACCACGCCCTCGTTCGCCCCGACCGCCACTGTGATTTCCCGTTGCTTCAGACATAAAAAATTAGTTAAAATTTGAGCCCGCCCGCCCGCGCCCCGTCGGCCAACGCCTGGACCCGACCAGCGTAACGGTAACCCGCCCGATCGAACACCACCGCCTTGATCTGACAACCATTCGCCCGCTCGGCTATCAGCTGGCCAACGCGAAAGGCCGAATCCCGCTTGCTTTTTTTCTTGGCGCCGGTGAGAGCCCGATCGTCGGCTGTCGCCAGGGTCGCTCCTCGCGCATCATCAATCAGTTGAGCATAAATGTGCCGGCCGGAGCGGAAGACCGACAACCGCGGTCGCTCGGCCGTCCCCCGGATCCGAGCTCGGACTCGTCGCGCTCGCGCCTCTCGACGCCCCGCGCGAGTTTGTGTTTTGGTTGTATGAAGATTGGCCATAACGTGTGTTGTTTACGCCACCACTTTCTTACCCTGCTTGCGACGGATTACCTCCCCCTCATACCGAAAGCCCTTACCCTTGTAGGGCTCCGGCGGCCGCAAGGCGCGAAGACGGGCCGCAAATTGCCCGACCAATTCGCAATCGCAACCACTGACTTCAAGCAGGTTCTTATCCACCTTAAGGGCGAGGCCTTGAGGAATCGGCACCAACACTGGATGAGATAAACCAATGTTCAATTTGAGACTGGCGCCCTCAACCGCCATTCGGTAACCAACACCTTCAAGAATCAATTTTTTCTCAAAACCCTTAACAACGCCCGACACCATGTTCTTCAAATGCGCGGCGTAGGTTCCCCACAAAGCCCGGTCCTCCACGGCCGTTGGGAGAGGCGCGAGCTGCAAACCCGTCTCCGGCGCAAAATTGATTTTGATTTCTGGCCGAAAAGTTCGACGCAATTCTCCCCGCGGTCCGGTAATGGTGACCGTTGTTTCGCCTTCCATACGAACCTTAACCGCGGAAGGGACGAGGATGGTTTGTTTGCCAATTCTCGACATGGTTACCAAATAGCGAACAAGGCCTCGCCCCCTAATCGCGCCCGCCGTGCCGCCTCGCCCGTCATCACTCCTTGCGAGGTCGAAACAATGAGACGTCCACGACCACGGCGCACCGGCCAGAGCGCCTGCCGACCGAGATAAACTCGGCGCGACGGTTTGGACCAACGTTGAACATCAGAAAAAGCCGGTCGACCTTCGGCGTTATAGGCAATATCAACCATCAACGACTTTTTGTTTTTCTGGCCAGAAACAACGACCCGCGTCAGATAACCCTCGCGTTGCAACAATTCTGCCACCGCCAAACGCAAACGAGAATGCGGGGCGGTAACCGTCCGGCGCCCCACAAGTGAGGCGTTTTTCAAACGAGTGATGAAATCGGCCAATGGATCGTGAGTCATAAAATAAACAGTTTACCAAGAAGACTTTTTGACGCCGGGAATCTTACCCTCGTTAGCCAGTTCGCGAAAGCAGATCCGGCACAGGCCAAAATCGCGCATAAACGCCCGCCCTCGACCACAACGAAAACATCGTCGCACCACGCGACTACTCCACTTTGGAGTCCGTAAAGCTCGAGCAATAACCGACTTCTTAGCCATGAAACAGTGCGGCGATATTAGCAGAAAAAATAGTCATCGTCAATTTTCTTAACGTTTAAACGGAAAACCAAGCAGGCGCAGAAAAATCAAGGCCTCGTCCCGATTACGAGCGGTGGTTACCACACTCACCGCTAAACCAAAAACATCTTTTAGGTCTTCGTTGGCCGTCTCGGGAAAAATGGTGTGTTCACGCAACCCAAGAGTCAACACCCCAGTTGCCGACACGCTCTTTTCCTCAAAACCGCGAAAATCGCGCATCCGAGGCACGGCGATATTGAGCAAGCGATCCAAAAAATCAAACCGGCGCTCGCCCCGCAACGTTACTCGCCAGCCAATTGTTTCTCCCTTGCGGAGTTTGAAAGTAGCGATTGACTGCCTGGCCGCCACGGCCGCTGGTTTCTGCCCCGTGATTTTCGCTAAACGGTCAGACACCAGGGCTTGGCGGGCTTTATCGCGCTGGCGACCAGTCCGAGCCGAGACCACCACTTTAATAATCCTCGGCAAAGATAAAAAATTCTCGCGACCAACGGCTTTCGCCAATTCCGGCCGGATGTCAATTAGTTTTTGTTTCAGAGAAACCATAAAATATATTGAGTTAGAGAACGCGTTCACAACGGCGGCAGATCCGACTCTTTCCGTCAACCGTCACCTTCACCGCCGGACGCACCGGCCGGCGGCAGGACTCGCACCAGAGGCCGACGTTTGAGATATGGAGCGGGGCGGCCGTGGCGACGACCTGGCCCTTCTCACCTTGGCGACGCGGGCGCAAACGACGATTCTTCAAATTAACACCCTCAACAATTACGCGCCCTGTTGAACGCAAAACCCTTTCTACCTTGGCCTGCTGACCGCGACTCGTTCCGGTGAGCACCACCACCTTGTCATTTTTCTTTAACCACATAAATTTAAACTATTTCGGGCGCCAGCGAGACAATCTTCTGGTAGCCGCGCTCGACGAGTTCGCGCGGCATCGGGCCGAAAACCCGGGCGCCAAGCGGGTCAAACTTACCTTTTTCGATAATCACCACGGCGTTCTCGTCAAAACTAACGTAAGAACCATCGCGACGACGAAACGGCCGTGTTTGCCGCACCACCACTGCGTGCACGACCTGATGCTTTTTGATCGCTTTTTTGGGTTCCGCCTCTTGCACCGACATTACCAACCGATCGCCTAAACGAGCGTAGCGGCGACGCGTACCACCAAGAATATGGAAAACGCGACCGACCTTGGCGCCAGTATTATCAGCCACTTTAACGATCGAACGTGGTTGGATCATAGAAGCACAAAAGTTTTACGGCGTGAGCGCGGACGACCGCTCACCATCCGCACCCGCGCCCCAAGCGCCGGCGTCTCGCCTTCATAATGCGCAAGATAACGTTTAGACCGACGAATAAACTTCCCATAACGAGGGTGAAGCACAAACCGGCTGACTTCCACCACCACCGTTTGGGGAGTTTTGGCTGAGACGATCACGCCCTCGAGCACTCGGCCGGTGGCTGGCGGTTTTGATGTTTGAATTTTATCGTTCATATCTTTTAATGATTTTCCGACCGTGGCCAATCACCGAGCAGGCGAGCAATCTCGCGCCGCAAGACGCGAATCCGGCGCACGTTCGTGGTTTTGCCAGCGCCCGCGCCGCCGAAACGCAGGCGGCGTAATTCCTCCCGCTTAGCCGTCAAAGTCGTCAAGCGCTCGGTGGCAGTTTCCGGTTGCTTAGTGGTTCTTTTGTTACGGGCCATGGTAATACAAAATTATGACCGAGCCACCACCGAGGTGCGAAACGGCAACTTCGAGCCAGCCTGACGCAAAATTGATCGGGCTTCGTTTTCGACCACACCGTCAATCTCAAAAATGATCCGTCCTGGCCAAATCAGGGCCTCATAACCTTGGGGGTCGCCCTTACCTTTACCCATACCAACCTCGGCTGGCTTAGCCGTGTAGGGCTTGTCGGGAAAAACGCGAATCCAGGCCTTGCCACCTTTCCGCGTCGCCCGCACAATGACCTTCCGCGCCGCCTCAATCTGATTCGAGCGGAGGCGGCCGGGAGTTTGAGCTTTAAGGCCGAATGACCCGAAAGACACGTCTAAACCGCGACTCTCTTGGCGAGGTTTGTTGGGGTTGCGACGCATCGTGTGCCACTTGCGATGTTTGACTTTTTTCGGGACCAACATATTTATTTTCCAGATTCTTCCACCCGGTAGACCCAGGCCTTAACGCCAATCACACCGTAAGATAGCAAGGCCTCCTCCCGAGCAAAATCAATGTCGGCGCGGAAGGTCTGCAGGGGCAAACGACCGCGTTTCAACCATTCCGTACGCGCGATCTCCGCTCCACCAAGACGCCCGGCGACCTCCAAGCGCACGCCGGCGACGCGACTCTGGGCCATCGCTTTGTCGGCGACCTGCTTCAAAACACGGCGGAAAGGCAAGCGCCGTTCCAAACCCTCCACGACCATCTGGGCAAGAATCGCCGCCTCGGTTTCTGGGTTTTTAACCTCCTCAATATCCAATTTAAAATCGCGTGCTATTGGCAATCGCCGCCGGCGCATAAATCTAAAAATGTCGTTCTTGAGTTTGGTTGAACCCTCACCCGCCCGGCCAATGATCATCCCCGGCCGAGAGGAACGAACAAGCAACCGCAAAGAATCCTGGCCACGCTCGATCTCGAGTCCAGCCACAAACAAGCCGCGAAGGCGCTTCTGCAAAAATTCGCGCAGTAACACGTCGGCGCGCAAAAACTCTTGGTATTGGCCGCGCCGCCCAAACCAGCGCGAGCGCCAGTCGCGGATGATACCCAAACGATGGGCATAAGGATGAACGGTGTGGGTCATTTGGTTTTTTTAATTGGTCGGCGATCGAGTTCCACCGCTACGTGGCTCGTCTTTTTGCGGTAGGGATAGGCGCGCCCGAAAGCTCCCGGCCGAAAACGTTTGTACACCAAGCCCTGATCAACGCGAATTGACTTGACGAACAGTTCGCCTTGCGTCTCGTCGCCAGCGGGCGATTTTCCGCCGGCCATCTTTTTTGTGTTGGCCGCCGCCGACTTCAGCAATTTGCGCAACGGTCCGGCCGCCCGTTTGACGGCAAACTGGAGGGTGCGATCAGCCACCGGCAGAGATTGGCCGCGAACCAAATCGGCGAGCAAGCGAACCTTGCGCGGAGACTGGCGGTAATTGCGGAGAACGGCTTTCATAAAACAACAAACTAAGCCTTGGCGGCAGCGCTATCGGCGCCGGCTTCACGCGCCGCTTTGGCGGCGGCAATCTCCGCGTCGCGCTTCTTTTGCTCCAGTTCTTTCTGCATTTTACCGCCATGCCGGACAAATTTTCGAGTAAAAGAAAATTCGCCCAAGCGGTGGCCAACCATTTCCTCCGTCACGAGCACCGGCCGATGCTCGCGACCGTTGTGCACGCCGAAAGTAAACCCGATCATTTCGGGGCTGATTTGCGAGGCCCGCGACCAAGTCTTGACCACGCCAACCTCGGCCGGCTTGCGACCAGTAATCTTTTTTAAAAGCTTGGGGTCCGTAAACGGCCCCTTGCGCAATGATCGAGTCATAGCCCGCACATCCTAGCGCACCCTATTTGATTGGTCAACCCATCCCCAATTTTTCAAATTCTCTGCCAACTAATAGCCATTGCAATGAGACAAAACACCCAGGTGAGAATTAAAAGAAGCCTTAAAATTTTTGTCAGTTATCAACCCGTTCTCTCGTTGCTCAATCTTTTTACTTAGCTGTCGGAGAATCCGTTTCTGGTTGTTTTCTCTTGATGAGAGAGTTCGGCGACAGTAATCCGTAGACGACTGTACATTAGCCTATACTCAATGCTATTTTAGCACGTTAGAGGGACTCATGTGATGGTTTTGACAGAAAGACAGTTTTTTGCTATGATTACACGATTATTTAGTACCTTAAAAAGGGCTTAATTATGAGGCAAGCGTAGTGGTTATAAGCCATTTACAGCCACCACGCTCGCCTCATGTTGAGGAAAGCCGATTGCCGGGCGATTCCGGTAAATTCAAAACACAGGAGGTAGACGATGACGACAAAATCGATCACGTCGAACCAACGCAAGCAAGTCGTTCGGCTCATGGAGGACGGGCTCGACGCCCTGCGCCTCGACAAGGATGGTGCTCAGCGCGTCATCGAAAACGGCGGAGAATTCCAGGTGGGCTTGAAAGAGCTCATCGAGAAGCACTCCATCACCAACCAGTTCGCCGACGAGGAGGTCGAGACGGGCTACACGTACCCGCGTGAGTACCGGGGTCCGAAGCCGATCAACGACCAGATCAAGGCCATCGCCGAGATCCTTGGTCTCGATTCGAGCCATGCGCTCGAATTCGCCAAGACCTTGCCGGAACTCCCGATGGGCGCCGAAGGGTGGTTCGCCATTCCGACGGTGGACGCCGTAGCTACCAAGCACTTCCCCGAGGTGACCGACCCGGCTGACCACTACTGCCGTGCCGTTGAGCTCGTGCTCGAACGGATCGGCAAGTCCCGGAAGTTCTACAACTACCGGGAGGGCGAGATCACGCCGAACCGTCTGCGCCAGCACGTGAGGACGCTCAATGCCCTCGGCAAGCTCGCCGAGACGCAGAAGGGCGACATCCTGATCGTGGCGGCTCAGTACGGAATGCGCCATCGTGGACGTTCCACCCGCCGGGCACGCGAGTGCTTCGTCGGCAACGAGTTCGGTCTCGGTGCGTTCGCTGTCGGATGCATGGCTCTGGTTCACCCCGAGCGGTACGTCCGCTGGGAGGAGCTGGACACCGACTGCGCCGGCGACGAGTTCGCTCCGGATGCCGATGGCGGCTTCTCGTTCGCGCCGTTCTTCCACTTCTACGACGGCGAGGTCGTGTTCAGCGCCGACTGGTTCGACGATGCCCGCGCCTACTATGGCTCGGTGTCGGCCTTCCTTCCGCAGTAATCGACCCTTGAGGTCTGGAATTCTTGGGTCTCTTGATTCCTTGAATTCCGCCGAAGGCGGTCGCAAAAATTGGGGTTATCCACAACATACCGTGGGTAACCCCTTTTCTCTTTTTGTGATATGTCAAATCTCGTCCTTTTTATCAAGTCGCCACTCTTCTATCTCCCGATGGTGGCCGGAGAGAAGAACTTTGGGCACGCGGTAACGGCGGCCGTGGTATTCGAGCACTTCGGGCCTAGTGTAAACCTCGGGCGAAGCCACGCGCCTTTCTTCAAGCGACTCGGGGTCGCCCAAAACGCCGGGCAAGTGCCGAGCCACGGCCTCGGCCACAACCAGGGCCGGTAACTCTCCGCCAGCCAAAACGTAAGGGCCAATCGAAACCAATTCCGCTCGCAAAATTTTTTTAACCCGCGCATCCACTCCCTCATAGCGGCCGGCAATGAGAATAAGGTCGCGTTTCTGCTTGGCCCAACGGCCCGCTAGTTTTTGCTCAAACTGTTTACCGGCCGGCGAAAAAATTATTACTCGCGGTTTGGTTTGGTTGTTGTAACTCCGGAAAATTTTTTCAGCGGCCCGAAGCATGGGCTCGGCGCGCAAAACCATCCCTGGCCCACCGCCATAGGCCTTGTCGTCAACCCGACGAGTAATTCGACCCGACGGCGCTTTTTCGGCAAAATCTTTTAAATTCCAGAGTTGAAAACGCACGAGCCGCGCCCGAACGGCGCGGCCAAGAATCGAGGCCTCCAGATAGGGAGCAATGGCCTCGTAGAAAAGCGTAACGATGTGAACGGTCAACAAGGCGCCTACTCCTCGTTTTTGATGTCGGCCATCACCTCGTCCATCGAGGCGGTAGCGCTCGTCGGGCGTGAACCGCCAGCCGGTTCATTGATCTTCAAATTAACGCGGGCATTATTTTTCATCCCCACCACCCGCAGGAGCGTCCGGATCGCCTTGGCGGTGTTGCCTTGACGGCCAATCACCTTGCCCATATCCGCCGGATTAACGTCGAGGGTAATGAGCACTCCCATCTCGTCTACTTTGCGATTGATCTTAACGTCATTGGGATTATCCACCAGCGCTTTAACTACCTGCTCCAAAAACGCCTGATCGGAAAAAATTTCGGCCATAGTGTTGTTTACTTATCGTTCTAAAATCTTATAAGGTGTAGTCACTCGACTGATACTACCAGTTTACTAGTGTAATACCGAAAGAGATAAAAGTCAAAAACTAGGCGGCGGCCGGCGCGGGGGCCGCAGACTCAGCCGGTACGACAGTTTCCGTTTTCGGCGGGCGCGGCGGACGAGCGTCTTTTTTCGCTCCGTCAATTATCTTCGCGTCCACGAGAAAATTATGCACCGTCACCGACGGTTGGGCGCCTACCCCGAGCCAGTAGCGCACGCGCTCGGCTTTTAAAACCGGGCGGCCGCGGCGCGCGTCGTGCGCGCCAAGCACCTCAAGCACGCGACCACTCTTCGCGGCGCGGCGCGAATCCATCGCCACCACACGGTACGCCGGTTCCCGCTTGCGACCAACTCTCTGCAAACGCAGTTTTACCATAATTCACGAAAAGTTAGCACAGCCACCCTGTTTTGGCAAGAAAAAACCCGCCCGGTTTGCCAACAAGGCAAAAAACGGGCGGGGAAAAGGCGAAAAATACTCCCCGTTAGTCAGGAATCATGTCGCCAAGCCCATGATCCAAAAGCCAACGAATGGCACAGGAAAATCCGTTCCCGGCCAAATATACGATCTCTCCCAAAGTAAGACCTTCCATCGCACACCTCCATGTCAAAACCTTGATTTTTCAAGCCAACACAGCTCAAAAACCAAGGTACCGTCTAGCTACCATCCAGTGTAGCATACTGCGTGTATTCTGTCAAGAGGGAAAAGTGGGCATCGGTTTGGGCAGGATTTTATACAGATAAATACCCGCCTCCACCAAGTTATCCCGTCCTTTCCAACCGGCCTTGCGGATCCTAAGGTTGGGAAAATTATTGACGAGACGCAAAACGGTTTTGCCCAGAACTTCCAATTCCTGTTCGGTGGGCTCGATAAATCGAGCCCGATCTAGACCCGGAATTGCCATGGCCCAGCTATCGGCAGAATTGATTTTCCGCCTGCCCGAGCCCGCCGGACCAACCGGGAACCAGCAATACAACTCGATTGCGGCATTAGCTCCGTCCTGCGGCGGAATCAACTTCCAGCCCATCGTCATTGGTAGACCGGCAACGATTCCTCCTATTACGAATTCGACATTTGGATATACGTCTTTCAATAAAACACGCACAGCCGGCCAGTTCACTTGTCCCTTTTTCACCCTCCCGGGAACCGCTCTCGTCATTATTGGCATCACGAATCCTCCAGTTAATGAAAGGTCCTTAATCTCCACACTACATTTTCCCAATTAAAAAACTTTTGTCAAGCATAAGTTGACCATGCTATATTCACTCAGTGAAAAACCAAATTGAGGGTGAAATCCGCATCTCCGGCAAAGGTATTGGCTACGTTGATCTCGAACCAGCGGTCGAAGGGAAAAAACGGCGGCCAGACTCCCCCGCCGTCGAGATTGAAACAGCTAATTTGAACACAGCCCTACCCGGCGACCGTGTTCGCGTGCTCCTCTATCCGCCGGAACGCCGCACTTTCCGCGGCCGCGCGGAAACGCGTTACAGCGGCGAGGTTAGCGCCATCCTTGAACGAGCGCGAATAGATTTCGTCGGGACAATTGAACAACAAAACGGTTTTTATTTTCTCCGCCCCGACGATCGGCGGATCTATCGGGATTTCCTTTTGCCGCCAGAAAGCTTGAACGGCGCCAAACCCGGGCACAAGGCGCTCGCCCGACTCCGGGTTTGGGACGATTCCAAAAAAGAACCGATCGCCGAGGTGCGGGAAGATATCGGCCAAGCGGGCGAGCACGAAACGGAAATGCGGGCGATCGTTTTGGCGCGTGGCTTCGCGCTCGCCTTCCCGGCCGCGGCCCAAACCGAAGCGGAGCAAATCAAGGCTGCCGCCGCCACTGACCTCACGGCGGAAGTCAAAAACCGCCGCGATTGCCGCGGCGTCGTCACCTTTACTATTGATCCAGACGACGCCAAAGACTTTGACGATGCCATTTCTTGGCGCCGGTTGGAAAACGGTCAAACCGAAGTGGGCATCCATATCGCCGATCCGGCTCACTACCTCAAGCCGGGCGGCGCGCTCGATGCCGAGGCCGCGCGCCGCGCCACTTCGATCTATCTCGTGGACCGCACCATCCCGATGTTGCCGGAAATACTTTCGAACGACCTCTGCAGTTTGAATCCAGACGAAGACAAATTAGCTTTTTCGGTGATCGTTATTTTTGACTCTCGAAACCAGATCGTTGAACGCTGGATCGGACGAACCATTATCCGCTCGATCAAACGCTTTAGTTACGAAGCGGCTCAAGCCGTTTTGGAGGGTGGAAAATCGGAACATCGCGAAGCCCTGCTTGACCTCAACCGTCTGGCTTTGACCTTGCGCCAAGAAAAGTTTGCCAACGGAGCGATCGCGTTCGAGAAAGACGAGATCAAATTTGAACTTGATAAACACGGTCGTCCGCTCCGGGTTATCCGCAAAAAGCGTCAAGATGCTCATCTCTTAATCGAAGATTTTATGTTGCTCGCCAATCGTCTGGTGGCTGAGTTTGCGTCCCGGCACATTAAAAACAGCAAACACCAGTTTGTATACCGCATTCACGACGCGCCCGATGCCGAGCGCCTAGAACAATTGGCCAATTTTCTCGGCTCGCTCGGCTACAAATTGGAGCACCGCAACGGCCAAGTAAATTCGAAAACAATCAATGATTTTTTGCGACGAGCCGCCGGCCGACCGGAAGAACAGTTGATCAACACCGCCCTAATGCGCACCATGGCCAAGGCCGTTTACTCAACGCAAAATATCGGTCACTACGGTTTGGCTTTCGCCCACTATACGCACTTCACCTCTCCGATCCGCCGTTATCCAGACATAATGGTCCACCGCTTGCTCGATTATTATTTGCATAACCAAAAACCGCCAGCGGATTTACTCGAGCAGTATGATCGGCAGGTAATTTACGCCTCGCTCAAGGAACAAGAAGCGGCAGAAGCCGAGCGTGATTCCATAAAATATAAACAGGTGGAATATATGGCCGAACGCGTGGGTCAAGTTTTTTCCGGTGTGATTTCCGGACTCGCGAAGTGGGGTCTCTTCGTGCAAGAGGAAGAAACGCTCGCCGACGGGTTGGTGCGCATCGGCGCCTTGGGTGATGACTTTTTTGTTTTCGACGAAAAAAATTACGCTATCGTCGGCGAACGGCACGGACGACGTTTCCGCCTCGGCGACAAAATCCGCGTGAAGGTTGTTGGCGTTAATCTCCCCGAACGCCAAATCGATTTTGAATTGGTACCCCGATAAGTTGTTTAAAATTTAGGCCTTGGCGTAAGAAAGGGCGTCGTCGAACTTGATCGAGAGCAATTGGGAACAGCCGCTCTGATTCATCGTCACGCCATAGATCACACCAGCACGACTCATAGTTTCGCGGTTGTGAGTAATCAAAATTAACTGCGACCGGCGCGACAGGCTCTCAATCACCTCACCGTATTTCCGCGAGTTGGACTCATCGAGAGCGGCGTCGGTTTCGTCGAGCACGAGAAAAGGCGGTGGTTTGACCTGCGATAAAGCAAACAGCAACGCTATGGACACCAGCGAACGCTCGCCGCCCGACAGCATTTCCAAACCGCGCACGCGTTTGCGTGGCAAATTGAGCTTGATATCAATGCCCGTCTCAACAACGTCTTCCTCGCCGCTGTCGCTATCGGTTAAACGTCGGCGACGCGTAGGTTTTTCCGTTAAAATCAGGGCGGCCTCGCCACCGCCAAACATCAACTGAAAAAACTCTTGAAATGCTTGATTGATTTTCTGCAGACCATCTTTAAATTCGCGGGCGATTTTTTCAAGCAAATCCAGGCGAACTTTTTCCAGCTCAGTGGTAGCCGCCGTCAGATCGTCCAGCTCGGTAGCGAGATACTCGTCGCGAGAAATTGTGTCTTTAAACTCTTTCAAGGTGTCGGCACCACCGACCGACAAATCTTCCAGACGCAATTTCAACTTTTCTAATTCGCGCCAGCGACGCTCTTGGGCTTGGCGATCCGCTCCCGCCGTCGCGTCAATAACGGCGAGAGATTCGAAATCGAGCACTTCGCGGTCAATCAGGGCGGCTGCTTCTTCACCCTCGCGCGCCAAACGCGCGAGGGCGGCGGCGGCTTCCGCTGATTTCTCCCGTTCCAAAACGAGCTCGGCTTCGATCGTTTGGCAAACGGACGTCACTTGCCAACGCTCGGTTTCCGCCGCCTGCCAAGCTCGGCGCTCGGTTTCAATCTTTTCCTCCAGCGCCTTCTCTTTTGCGGCCAGCTCCTCATCCTCGGCGCGCAAAGCGGCTTCCGCCGACGTCAAGACGGCAAGAGAAGCATCGGAAGAATTAGCCGAGGCCGGCCATGCGGCCAAATATTTTTCCGCTTCGGCGAGCAGTGGGGGCAGGGCCTCGAGAGCGGCGACCTGTCGCAAACGACCGAGCCAGAGTCTCCAACCCTCGATCCAAGCCTCCCAACGCGAGCGCGAAATCGTTTCTGCGCCTGAAACCACTGCCGTCCGGCGCGCCTCCAATTCGGCCACCGCCTCGAGACGCCCGCGACGCCGCGCCAATTCCGCGACGCGCACCTGCCAAGCCGCGCGCGCCTGCGCCAATTTTTCCCGAGCGGCTCGCCAAACTACTTGGATCTCGCCTTCCGTCGTCGGCGCGACAGCTAGTTTTTGTTTCGCCTCCTCGAGACGTCGCTCCAAACCAGTAAGCTTATCGCGAATTTTCGCCGCCTGCGCGCGCCAATAATGGGTCTCGGCTTTGAAATAATCGAGGTAGAGGCGTTTCAACGTCGCGCGCCACTCATCAGCTTGACGCATTTTTTCAACCTCGCGACGCAAGAAACGCAAATGCGGCGCCAGTTCACGGCGAAGAGACTCAACCTGTTTGGCGTTGTCTCGAGTTCGCGCCAGTTTTTTCTCGCTCTCGTTGAGCTTCCACTGATATAGGCGAAGGCCAAGCGCTTCTTCCACCAAAGCTCGCCGCTCAACCACATCCGCCGAAATTAGGCGGTCGGCCTCTCCCTGACTAATCAAGTGGTAGCCGGAAGGTGGCAAGGCGGCCGTCAACAACAATTCATGGATTTCTCGCCAGAGCACACGATGCCCATTCAAAAAATAAAAATTAACGCCGTCACGACCCACTTCCCGACCAATGGTTAGTTCCGAAAAATCGATCGGGAAACGCCGGTCAGAATTATCCAACGCTATCGTCACCGCGGCCTGCGCCACTCGCGGCGACGAGCCGTTCCAGATAAGGTCTTCGCCCCGACGACCACGCAGGGCCCGCAATGACTGTTCGCCCAAGACGAAACGGAAGGCCTCGGCCACATTGGACTTGCCCGAACCATTGGGGCCAACAATGGCCGTAACCGGCGCCGAAAACTTGAATTCAGTTTTGAGGCCAAAAGACTTAAACCCGTGGAGAGTAAGAGATTGTAAATTAGGCACGAGACGCCCAATGATTACTGGCTAAAGCCGCGGCGGCGGCGGCCTGCTCGGCTTCCTGCTTCGACCGGCCCAACCCTTTGGCGATTAACCGCTCGCCCAAGTAAATCCCTACCGCGAAACTTTTATCATGGTCGGGTCCGACCGCTTCCAAAACTTGATACGTCGGCGTAATGCCAAGTTTGGCTTGGGCCTCTTCCTGCAAACGGCTCTTGGCGTCTTGCCAAGAGCGATCCGCCAACATCGCCGCCGCCCGCGGGAAAATGGTTTGCGCCAAAAAATTTTCAACGGCTTGATAACCACTATCCAAGTAGAGCGCCCCCACTACGGCCTCAAAGGCGTTGGCAAGAATTGCCCGCCGCCCGCGACCGGCATCGGCCTGTGCCTCGCCGCGCGACAAACGGAGAAAATCGTTAAGACCAAGTTCGCCGGCGGCGAGAGCCAAGGTTTCGGCGTTGACGAGCGCGGCGCGATAACGAGTAAGATCACCCTCTGTCTCCATTGGGAATTGTTCGTAAAGATATTTGGTCACAATCAACTCCAAAACCGCGTCGCCCAAAAACTCAAGACGTTCATTGTGAGCCAAATTTTGATCGCGGTTTTCATTCAAATAGGAGCGATGAGTCAGAGCTTGAACGAGCAGGTTGCGATTGCGAATTGGCAAACCAGTTTTCGCCGCCCAAGCCAGCAGGTGTTCCTCGTAATGATTGTGGTCAGCGGTCATAATTACAATTTAGCCGCAAGCTGCGCCCCTTTCGTGATAATTGGCGCCAAATCGTTATACAGACGCAAACCAGACAATTCGTCCACCGCAAACCAACGAGCGTCATCGAGCCCCTCCTTGGCGCCCAAACGCAACGGAACGCGCCCCCCAGCGACTTCGGCCAAAAAATAGGTAACCCGCTTGCGCACACGGCCACGTTCCGGATCGTTCGCCACATATTCATTGCCACCTATTTGGCCGCGAACGATAACCTCCACCGTCAACTCTTCCCGCACTTCGCGCGCCACCCCCACTTCCGGCGTTTCGTTATCTTCAATATGCCCTTTGGAGAGAGTCCAGTAACCAAACACATCGTGTACCAGAGCAAAATATAACTCCCCCGCCTCATGAGTGAAAACTACCGCTCCCGCCAAATTTTCCACCGGCCAACTTTCGGGCGGTAGATCAGTGACTCGTCGTTTCTTGGCCGGAATTTCGTCGCGATCTGGCTCACCCATCTCGCGATACACCGTGCCCAAGACCCCATTCACAAACTTGCCGCTCGACTCGCCGCCAAAAGTCTTCGCCAACTCGATCGCCTCGTTAATGGCCACCCGCGCCGGCACAGCACTCCGGTCACCAAAAATAAGCTCAAACAAACCCAAGCGCAGAATACTCCGATCCACGAAAGCAATCCGATCAACCGGCCACTCCGGGGCCGCTTTTTCAATCACACCGTCAATTTCTTTCTGGTTGGCCAAAACTCCTTCCGTTAACTGTTCGGAGAAGGAGAGATCGGTCAAACCCGGGGCAAACTCGGCGGCGTTACGTCGCAAAATCACTGGCAACTCTAGGGGCGCCGCCTCGCGGAAATCCCACTCAAAAAGCGACTGCAGAGCGATGCTCCGCGATAGATGCCGATTCGCCATAAATTTTAAAAAACTTAATTTTTGGTCTTCTTCTCCGCTTTTGCTCGAACAGTCAAAACCTGCCGGCCACGGTAAAAACCGCAATCAAGACAGGCCCGATGCTTCCGCCGCCAGACCCCGCAATTGGCACAACGCGTTAACGCCGGCGAACAGAGCGCGTGGTGACTCCGACGCTGACGGGTCTGGGAACGATTATGCCGCATTCGTACAACCATGGTGTCAGCAGTTTATCATTTGCCGTCCGGTTCCGCAAATCTTGTCGACGGGGAAAATTTCGGCTTAGGATGTGGGGATGAAAATGGTGATCGTCGCCGGGCCGACTGCCAGCGGCAAAAGCGATCTGGCGGTTCGTCTAGCCCGCCGCTTTAACGGTGAAATAATCTCGGCCGATTCTCGTCAGGTTTACCGCGGCCTTGATCTCGGTAGCGGCAAAATCACACCAGTCGAGCAAAAAGGCGTACGACATCACCTGCTTAACGTGGCCAGCCCTAAACGTGTCTTCACCGCCGCTCAATACGAGAAGCTGGCGCGGCGCGCTTTCAGGGGGATCGTCCGCCGCAAACGACTACCAATCATCTGCGGCGGCACCGGCTTTTACATTCAAACCCTGATCAGCGGCACGTCTCTGCCGTCCGTTAAACCCAAACCCGCGCTCCGCCGGCAACTGGAGAAACTGCCAACCGACGAACTGTGGAAACGGTTGGCCAAACTTGATCCCGGGAGAGCGCGGGAGATTGATAGGCAAAATCGTCACCGCTTGATACGAGCAATTGAGATCGCCGAGACGCTCGGGCAAGTACCGCCAAAACCCAATCTCCAAATAAACACCAACGTCTTATATCTGGTCTTGCGGCCGCCAGACGCCAACTTGCGCCAAAAAATTAAACGCCGGCTAACTAAAAGATTGCGCGCCGGTTTAATCACCGAGGTGGTTCGTCTGCGACAAACCGGTTTGTCGTGGCGGCGGTTAAATGATTTGGGGCTTGAATATCGTTTGGTCTCACAGTTTTTAATGGAGCAAAGCCAAAATTTTCGAGACGCGTCGGAGCCCTTTAGGTTAAAGCGCTCGAAAATTTTGGCTTTGCGAAACAAACTCGAAACCGCTATTTGGCGCTACGCTCGACGCCAACTCACTTGGTTCCGCCGCGTACCAAACGCGCGTTGGGTACAAGGCGCGCGCGAGGCCGAAAAACTAGTCAGTGACTTTCTGCGCTAAATCAGTTATATTTGGCTTGTCTGGGTCTGTAGTTTCAATGGTAAAACATCGGTCTCCAAAACCGAGGTTCCGCGTTCGAGTCGCGGCGGACCCGCCAGTGTTCTATTTTTTCCCCTCCTTGTGTTTCGTGTGAGAACGGCAATGGCGGCAAAACTTCGAGAGCTCAATCTTGCGGGTAACAAGTTTTTTGTTTTTGCGACTCCAATAGTTAATCCGCTGGCATTTGCCGCAAACAATTTTGATCAGCTGGTCTTGGGACATATGGAATTTATTGCCCACGAATGGTAGTATAAAGCGAATCAGAAAGCAACCCGTGGATATTATGCGCCAAATTTACGAGGTTTCTCTTAAAGAAGAGAACGAGATTCGCCAAACTCTGAAAACGCGGGGTGATACCGAGGCCAGGCGCCTCCTCCGCTATCTCGCCCTTCCCGATCTGACACGAACACCGGGCAATCCGGTGGCCGCCATCACCGAACGCGTAATCAGTCTACCTCGCTTTCAAGATTTTGATTTGATTACGACACCGGAAATCATTCCGGCCGCCGTTGTCTTTGATCTGTTCAACTTCCCGGCGGATCATCCGGCCCGGAGCCGAAGCGATACCTACTACGCCACGCCAACACATATCCTCCGCCCCCACACCAGTTTGATGTGGAAATACTATTTGGACATTCCGGCCGTGCGCCAAAAATTAGAGAGTGGGGGCGCGGCGGGCGTACTCTGCTATGGCACAGTTTACCGTCGGGATGAAATTGACTGGCAACACACCAACGTTCTCCACCATATTGACGGCCTCTATCTCGTTAAACACGAACAGCAAAAAATTACCCAAACCGATTTGGAGGACGTGTTGTGGGAAGTAGCGCGGGCCTTGTTCGGAAAAAAAATAGAGGGGAGATTCAACGTCGAACACTATCCCTACACCGACCCGAGTCTGGAAATGGAAATCGCTTGGGACAACCGCTGGGTAGAAATTTTGGGCGCCGGCATCGTCCATCCGGCCGTGATTAAAAACCTGGGCCTTGACCCCGAAAAATATAACGGCTGGGCTTTCGGCTTCGGCGCCGATCGCTTGGCGATGATTAAGATGAAAATCCCAGACATCCGCCTCCTCCGCTCGAATGATCCGCGAGTCTTAAAGCAGTTCAAAGATATTGATACCGTTTACCAACCAGTGAGCAAATATCCGGCCGTCGTCCGCGACATCTCTTTTGTCGTGACGACGACGAAATTTAATCTTAATCGTTATTACGAGCTCGCCCGTGAGGTGATCGGCGACGAATTGATCGAGGAGCTCAAGTTGCTAGATGAGTACACCGATGATAAAAAATTTGGGATCGGCAAAAAAAGTTACACTTTCCGGATTACCTATCGCCATCTCAACCGCACCCTTACCAATGCCGAGGTAGACAAGCGGCACCACGCACTCGAACAAGCCGTTACCGGCGAATTTAACGCAACAATCAGATCGAAGTAGGCGCCACTAAAGCAACCTCACTAATTTAAAAACCAAGGATGCGCACTTCGGTGTGACAAAATTGACGACCGTCAATTTTGTCACAAATAATCGGCTAAAATGAGAAAGTTAACTTTTTTAACAATTTCCAATTTTTCTTTGGCGGCAAATTCTTTTATGAAAACTTAATTTAAAATCTATAAAAAGTGAGAGCCCAGAGCAAAATGTATTCCGCAAGGGGCTCGTTAAAGTCAAGAGGCGGCAAGTGTTGCCTCTTGTGGATGTTTGAAAAATTTTTCTTTTCCCCGAATGCGAAACCGCCAATTTGTTTTTGAGCCCAAAATTGAATACAAAATGACAGCCGAGCGCGAGCGACGCGAGCGCGAGGCATTGACCTTTTCTAAATGGTGCGCCGGGTAGGATTCGAACCTACGTAGCCCGAAGGGCGCTTGATTTACAGTCAAGTGCGATTGACCACTCCGCCACCGACGCCTTCAAAAACTATTAGATATCTTTACAAAAAATCGCGCAAAAGAAAAGACCCGGCGCGCAACAGTGTTGCATACCGGGCCAGGACAGACGACCGACGGGCACGATAACATTATCGCGGAACAGCCGCCGGGCGCCGGTTAATACTATCGCTGTGTCGAGAAGTTAGGGCTCGAGCAGCGCAATACAGATCGAGAGCGGCAGGCTTGCTAACTGATCGATGGCGATATAGCGTTGCCGATGTTGCTCTCGATGATCGCGACACGCGATCCAAGACACCACGAATAACATACCATTGAGAAGAAATTTCCCCCGTCGCCGCCTGATAACGTGGCGCAAAATCCTTGGTCGCAAGCAAGAAACGGAGAATAGTGCGACGTTTGTCAGCACGGCAAGAAGCATCCACCACACGATAACCTCTCCTTTCCAAATCGCCAGGAAAATCTGCCAACGAAAACGGGCCAGGCAAACTGCTTTCTAGCGTCCAGTCCAATGACGATGCTGGAAAACTCCAACGATCAGCCACGTCTTGCCTACTTAGCAAACAGCGGCAAGCAGACTCGGGTACTCTGTATAACCAGTCTCGGTGATAAGTTACCAACAACGCGGGACAACGAAGACCGCCAGCGTCATCAACCTTGACCAACAAATTTCTTTTCAATTTAAACCCTTTCAAAAGTGTTCTGCCTCCTCGGGCAATCTAACACACAAAGAAAATTGGGTCAAAACAGCTACTGGGTGTTGGAAGACACAGGCTGCCGGGTGCGACTACCACGCCCCGCTCGATCACTCTTGTAAGCCCGTTTCAGTTCGACTTTCGGCTCGCCGTCAGTCATTTCCACATTAACAATTCCACCATGCTCCACCTGCCGACCAATGATAAACTCGGCCACCGGATTTAAAATTTTGGTTTGGATTAGACGTTTAAGCGGCCGCGCGCCGTACTCACGGCTGTAACCCTCGCGCGCCAAATATTCCACCGTCTCCGGTGTTAACTTTAATTCAATCCCCTTCTCGCGCAAACGCTTAGCGACGACTTCGATTTGGAGATCCACAATTTCGCGAATCACCGTCGGCGATAAGGGATTGAAAATTACCACGTCGTCCAACCGATTCAGAAACTCAGGCCGAAAATGACGTTTTAAGCTCTCTATAATTTTCTGCTTGGTATCGTTGAATTCCTCGTCCGGCGTGCGCTGATGATCAGAAAAACCGATCCGTTGGAGACGCTCCATAAATTCGCTCCCGATATTTGAAGTCAGCAAAATAATTGTGTTTTTGAAATTGACGACCCGACCCTTAGAATCTGTTAATCGGCCGTTATCAAGCACCTGCAACAAAACGTTAAACACCTCAGAATGCGCTTTTTCAACCTCGTCGAAAAGCAGAACGGAGTAGGGACGGTGGCGGATCGTCTCCGTCAGCGCGCCCGACTCGTCGTGACCAACGTAACCAGGCGGTGAACCGATCATTTTCGAAACGGAGTGTTTCTCCATATATTCCGACATATCCACCCGCACCAATGACTTTTCGTCATTAAACATAAAAGCAGCGAGCGCGCGGGCCAACTCGGTTTTACCGACGCCAGTTGGCCCGAGAAAGATAAATGAACCTATCGGACGGTCGGGGTCAGCAATGCCCGCGCGCGAACGCTTGATGGCCTCGGCCACCTTGCGGATGGCCTCGGCCTGACCGCGAACACGAGCGCGCAACTCTTCCTCTAGACGTTGAAGCTTGGTCGCTTCTTCCTCGAGCATCCGCGTTACCGGAATGTGCGTCCAGCGCGCCACCACCCGCGCAATTTCTTCTTCGGTGATTTCTTCTTTTAAAATCTGGCGCCGGCTTTGCAAACGCTTCAGTCTGGTTTTCTTCTGTTGCAGAGCGCGCTCCAGTTCGGGCAAACGACCATAACGAATTTCCGCCGCTCGCGCTAGATCTACCACGAGCTCGGCCTGGTCAGCATCTTGGCGCGCGGTTTCAATATCCGCCTTCAGTTTCTTGATCTCCCCGATTACGCCTTTTTCGTTCTGCCACCGACGTTCCACATCACGCGTTTCGTCTTTCAAATCAGCAATTTTTTTCTCCACTTCCGTTAAGCGCGTCTTCAGCCCTTCATTATCATCTTTCGATTTAAGTTCTTGGCGCAGGGCCTCGCGTTCCACCTCCAAGCGAATGATCTTGGTCTGGGCTTCCTCAAGCGAGGCGGGCTTGTTCTCCAGTTGCAAACGCAGAGACGAGGCGGCCTCGTCAATCAAATCGATCGCCTTGTCTGGCAAAAAACGATCGGTGATGTAGCGGCGAGAGAGGTTGACGGCAGCTACCAGCGCGTCGTCGGTAATATGAATACCGTGATGGGCTTCATATTTGTCTTTTAGACCACGCAAAATGGCGATGGCGTCATCCGGTCCAGGCTCTTCCACATGCACGGGTTGGAAACGCCGTGTCAGGGCTTGATCTTTCTCGATGTGGCGTTGATACTCTTTGATCGTTGTCGCGCCGATCATTCGCAACTCGCCACGCGCAAGCGCCGGCTTGAGCATGTTGGAGGCGTCAATCGCCCCCTCGGCCGCGCCCGCGCCAACAATGGTGTGAATTTCGTCAATAAATACCAAGATCTTGCCTTCCGCCCGTTCAATCTCTTTCAAAACATTTTTTAAACGATCTTCAAACTCGCCGCGATATTTGGTGCCAGCCACAAGCAAGCCGAGGTCAAGAGAAACGAGTTCGCGCCCGCGCAACGACTCCGGCACATCGCCGCGGGCAATGCGCAAGGCCAAACCTTCCGCAATCGCCGTTTTGCCCGTGCCGGCTTCGCCGATGAGGATAGGGTTATTTTTTGTTCGGCGGGAAAGAATCTCCATCACCCGTTGGGTTTCTTCTTCCCGGCCGATCACGGGGTCAAGTTTGTCTTGCCGGGCCATCGCCGTTAAATTTTTGGTAAATTTTTCAATCGCGCGGAAACGCTTCTGCGGGGTAGCGTCGGTAATCTTGCCGGAACGCAATTCCTGAACCACCCGCACCACCGCTTCGCGGTTGACGCGAAAACGGTTCAGGGTTTCGTGGGCCTGATTAGGCGACTCAAACAAAGCAAGCAACAAATGTTCCGGACCGATAAAATCATCTTGCAAATTAGCGGCAATTTTGCCCGAGGCATCAAAAACCCGAACGAGTTCTGGGGTAAGATAAAGTTGGTAAGAGGGCGAGGCCACCATGCCGCCCGTCCCACCCTCCAAACCCTCAATCACGTAGTCAGTAAGAGCCATCGTGTCGATCTCTAGACGTTCTAAAATGGCCAACAAACCACTGTCTTCGAGCACCAGCATACCGGCCAGCAAGTGCAACGGATTAACTTGATTTTGCCCTCGCTCTACCGCCAATTCCTGACTCCGACGGATAATCTCCTTGGCCTTGGCGGTAAAATTAGAAAACGGCGGCATAAAAAATGGGTTAGCGGCTCGTTGCGTCGTTAACAGCCTCGGCAAGCAGAGCGAGCAAGGTCGCGCTCGGCAGAGCGCGACCGGCCGACAAATTAACACCCACCACTCGACCGCTCAAACTCAAAAGCGGGCCGCCGGCATTTTCGGCCGTCACCGCGTCGGTGATAATCAAGAAATTTCCAACCGCTGGAGGAATGGTTGGAGTGGTGGTAGCGGTCGTTGTGGCCATTCTCCCACCGATAGCCGATAAGGCCGGCCCGCCTGAAACAATACCATCTTCCACCAACGGCCGGCCGGAAGCGTCCAACCCCAAAGCCAAAACCCTTTGGCCGACAACGAGCTGATCAAGAGACATATCAACATGCGGCAATTTGGCTACCTCTTCCGCCGACAAATCAATTTGCCAAGCGCTAACGCCACGAGCGTTTTGGCTCGCCGACCCACCCTCGCCCAAACGGGTAAGCAGATTGTCCCCAATTGGTTTAATCGGCAAAGATCGTCCATCAGCGAGCACGGCGTGCAATTTGTTTGGCTCCGTCGTTAATTTTTTCGTGGCCGCAACCGGCACGGCGGCAGAAATGGGAAAAATCGGCTGGCTAGAAATGATCAAACCGGAATCGCCAGTGATAAACCCGATCGCCACTGCCTCAATTACCAACAGATCATCTTTCTCCGGCACGAGCGCCAAGCGCACCAGGGCTGGTGAGGCCGCGGCCACGGCTTTAACCACCTGCTCTTCTTCTGTTACAACTACGGGCACCTCCCGAATCACGGTCGTCGTCTGTGTTTCCGCCGGCACCACCCGTTCGATTGTTCGCTCCACCACTTGGTTGATGGTTTGCGTTACCCCGGCCGGCGCCTGGTCCATCAACGTAACCGTCACGATGCCCGTCGCAATTGAAGTAACGAAACTAACGAGTAAGGTCAACAAAACTATCTGATTTTTATTGAGATCCTCCATAATTTTTACAAGCTAACACACTATTTTACTTAAATCAAGAGGTAAGGCGCTTTTCCACCTCGCGCCAGTTAACCACCGACCAAAAGGCCGTTATGTAATCCGCTCGCCGGTTCTGATACTTAAGATAATAAGCGTGCTCCCACACATCCAAGCCCAAGATTGGTTGGCCGTAAGTTATCGGAGTGGTTTGGTTGGGCAAACTAATAACAACTAATTTCTGCGCTCCGTCTTTGACGAGCCACACCCAGCCAGAACCAAAAACTTTTAGCGCGGTCTCCGTAAAAATTCTTTTAAAATTTTCTAAACTAGTAAAATCTTTTTCAAGTAGCTTAAGAATCAGCGCGCCCGGACCAGACATCGAGCCAGCGGCCGGAGCCAGCAAGGTCCAGAACAAACTGTGGTTATAATGCCCACCACCGTTATTCGCTATCGTCTCCTTGATCTCCTCGGGTAACGCTTTCAAGTTAAGCAAGAGCTCGTCGAGGGTTTTCTCTTGCCAAACAGGATATTTTTCGAGCGCGGCGTTCAATTTATCAACGTAACCACGATGATGTTTGCCGTGATGCAAACGCATCGTCGCTTCATCAATGTGCGGCTCGAGGGCGTTGTATTCGTAAGGCAAGGAGGGTAACTGGTGCATAAAAAAAGTATAGCACAACCCAATCGACGATCACAAAAAACCGCCCCGCGTCTCCTGTTGGAGACGAGGGGTCGGTAATGTGAAGCTAGGACAAGCAAGCATTCGCCTCTTTCATTTGCCGGCGATACTCCTCTGCCAACGACTGAACCTCTTCAAAACTCGGGTGTTTCGATCCCAAATCCCGAACTGCCTTGGAAATTGGGCGGAGATAGGAATCGTTGGAACCCACCGTCTGAAGTCGGGCATATAACGCGCCATACAATCTCTCAGCGCCAAGAAACCGTAGAACTTCGCCGGTAGCCGCTTTCGCAAAAGGACCCTTGCTCATACCATCCTCCACTTTTGAAAGACCACATCACCCCCTCATCCATTAAGGGGGTTAGGTTAGACACATTACACCCCGTTGATCAAACCGTCAAACCGCGCGCGGTGGATAATCGGTGGCAAAATCCTCAAAACATAATCCAATTGGCGGCGAGTGGTTTGGCGGTCGAGCGTAAAGCGCACGGCGCTCCGCGCCGCCGTCGCGCCGCGCAAATGTTCGATTACATAAGAGTGGTCGCGGCTCGAGAGAGCGCAGGCGCTTCCGGCCGAGACCGCCACGCTGGCGGCATCGAGCGCCAAGACCACATATTCCGCATCGGCGCCGGGGAACGACACGTTCAAGCAATGCGGCAAGCTATTTTCGAGTGAACCGTTTAACTCCAGCTCGGGAAAGATCGCGCGCAAGCGCGTGAAAAAATAATTGCGGAGCGCGCTTAAACGCCGGCCTTCTGCTCCCCGTCGCCGCGAGACCAACTCCAGCGCGGTAGCCAAACCGGCAATAGCCGGCAAATCTTCCGTCCCTGCCCACCGCCCGTCTTCCTGCCCACCGCCAACGATAATTGGCGTTAAACGAGCGTCACGACGCGCAAATAACACGCCAACCGCCGGCCCATAAATTTTGCGGCCGGAGATGGTGAGCAAATCAACACCGAGCGCAGCCATGTTTAACGGCAGAAAGCGTGTCGCCTGCGCGGCGTCGGTATGAAAATAGGGCCAACGCAACCGATGCGTCTCCCGATATTCACGGATTACCCGCGCCAAGGACGATAGGTCTTGGATTACTCCCGTTTCACTGTTGGCGTAACCGATCGAGACCAAAACGGTCTTTGACGTTAACGCGTCCGCCAGTGCCGCGGGCGCCACTCGGCCGAAAGCATCCGTCGGCAACCAAGTAACTCGTGCTCCCGCAAACGCCAAGCGCAAGAGCGGCTCTCGGACGGAAGAGTGTTCGAGCTGGGTACTAACAAAGTGAAATTCGGCGGCCTCGCGGCTGGGCGGAATTATTCCCCGCACTACCAGATTATTGGCCGCGGTGGCGCTTGGTAGAAACAAAATCTCCTGCGGCCGCGCCATCAATTGTCGCGCCACCCGCCGACGCGCGTCGGCGAGCATGGCCGCCGCCGCCACACCCTGACGATGCCAGCTCGCCGGGTTGGCAAACCGCCACCGCGCCCGGCTCATCGCTCGCCACACCGAGCGGTCAAGCGGTGTGGCGGCGGCGGTATCGAGATAGATCAGTCGTCGAAACATCCCCCTTATTGACTACTTTTTGTTTTGCCAAGTCAAATTTTTTCCGGTAGAGTGAGAATAATGGGAAAAAAGGAAGAACGCCCGCCGGTCGTTGTAGTCGTGGGTCATATCGACCACGGCAAATCTACTTTGCTCGATTATCTTCGACAGACCAAACTGGTCGAGAGTGAAGTCGGCGGCATCACCCAACACATCGGCGCCTATGAAATCAGTCATCAGCTCAAAGACGGACGACAGAAAATTTTAACCTTCATTGATACGCCGGGCCACGCGGCTTTCAATGAAATGCGCGAACGCGGCGCGAGCATTGCCGATCTGGCGGTCCTCGTCGTTTCAGCGGAAGAAGGAGTTAAACCCCAAACCCTCGAGGCCCTAGCCGCCATTAAACGCGCGGATATTCCGTTTGTGGTAGCGATCACAAAAATTGACCGGCCGGAGGCAAACGTCGATCGGACCAAACAGTCTCTCGCCGAAAACGAAATCTTTCTCGAGGGTTACGGCGGCAAGATTCCCGGTGTCGCCGTCTCAGCTAAAACCGGCGCGGGCATTGACGAGCTACTGGAGTTACTCGTCCTCTCCGCGGAGTTAGTAGAACTTTCCGGTGACCGTGAAGCGCCTGGTAGCGGCTTCATTCTCGAGTCGCGCCGCGATCGCCAAAGCGGGATAATCGCCAACATTATTGTGAAAGACGGTACGGTGCGCGCGGGCGACTTTTTACTCGCCGGGCAAACGGGAGGCAAGATTCGCGGTCTGCGCGATGGCCACGGACAAACCGCGAAAGCCGTCTCGTTCTCGGCGCCAGCAGAAACTCTCGGCTGGGATGATTTGCCGCCCGCCGGTGCGCCTTTTTTCACCTGTGCCAACAAGAAGGAAATGGAAAAAACGCTGGCCATGCGACGCGCGGTCGAAAAAATGACTGATGCAGGAAGAGGCTCCCCCGCCAAGGCCGCAACAACTAATCTAGTGGTAGTACCAACAATTGTTAAAGGCGACACGACTGGCACCAGCGAGGCGGCCGCGCGCGTGGCGCGCACTATCGCCACAGAACGAGTCACGTTCAAAATCGTTGCCACCGGCGTTGGACCGGTGAGCGAAAGTGACGTCAAGGCGCTCGGCGCTGGTGGTATTATTATCGGCTTCGGCGTAGCGGCGGAAAAGGCCGCGCGCGAACTCGCAGCCAAACACCGCATCACCATTGAATCTTTTCCTCTAATCCACGAATTAACAGATTGGCTCAGCAAAGAAGCCGCCCGCCGTCAGCCCAAAATTACCCGCAATGAAAACCGGGGCCGGGCTCGCCTGCTCCGCCTCTTTAACAACGAGAAAGGCCGGCAGGTGGTTGGTGGCGTGGTGCTTGAAGGAACAATCAGCGAGGGGGAATCTTTTAAAATCATTCGCCGCGAGAGCGAGATCGGCTACGGCAAAATCATGGGACTAGAACAACAAAAACTTAAGGCGACCGCCGTTGCTCACGACAACCAGTTCGGTTCGCTGGTAGAGTCAAAAATCACTCTCGCCCCGGGCGATGTTCTGCAAACTTTCGCCGTAGTGGAAGAATAAAAAATGGCGCGGTAGCCAAGTGGTAAGGCAAGGGTCTGCAAAACCCTTATACGCGGGTTCAATTCCCGCCCGCGCCTCTTTCTTTCCCAAGACAAAAACGGCCAATTATGATAGTCTGTGATCGAACGAACGCCGGAGTGGCGGAATTGGCAGACGCAACCGACTTAAGATCGGTCGCCGCAAGGCTTGTGGGTTCAACTCCCACCTCCGGCATTTCTTCGCGCGAGACAAACCAAATTGTAGAACAAGCAAGCAACGGTAACTGGGCCAACACCCCCAGGCACGGGCGTGAGCCAACCCGCTCTGGCTGCCACCGCCGGCGCGGCATCGCCGCGCACTTTTCCTCGTACGCGGGCAATACCGGCGTCAATGACCACCGCGCCGAGTTGGATGAATTCGGCCCGCAAAATTCCCGGCACACCGAGCGCGGTCACAATTACTTGGGCGCGCTTAATTGCCGCTAGCAACTCGGGCGGCAACCGGCGGCTCGGGCAAATTATCATTTGCGATTGATAACCGGCGCGGCGCAAACGCTGCGTCATCATCTCGCCAAAAATTTTTGATCGGGCCAGGACGACAGATCTACTCCCCGACCTAGGTCGAGCCTGACGCAAGAGTCTCATAATTGCTTGGGGCAACACAGGCTCGATAAATTGATTGTGCGGATGAAAACCATCCACATCTTTTTCGGGAGCAACCGCGTCAAGTATTGCGCCCGTATGACGCAAGAGCGAACGAGGTAGAGGCAATTGGACCAAAATACCATCGATCTTCGGATCGGTATTCCAGCGCGCAACCAATTTAAGCAGGTCGGTGAGCCGCGGCGGCTTGAAATAATGTTTAAACCGAAAATCAAATCCCAACTGCTTGGCGGCTTGCCTTTTTAGCCGGACATAAAGCTCGGAGGCCGGATCGCGGCCAATAAGCAAAACCGCCAAGCACGGCGGACGAGTCAGCCCCGCCGCGCGGCGAGCGACCAAACGCAAAAGACGGTCGGCCACTGGCCGCCCCATAATGAGTCGGGCGTCATTCTTCTTTAGATTTACTTTTGCCAAATTTAATTTAAAATGCGGCGGTACCGGCCTCGTTAGCTCAGTTGGTAGAGCAGCTGCCTCTTAAGCAGACGGTCGGGGGTTCGAATCCCTCACGGGGCACACGGTAGCATATCCGGGCGAGTGGCGGAATTGGCATACGCGTACGGCTTAGAACCGTATCCCTCACGGGTTGTGGGTTCAAATCCCACCTCGCCCACAGGACTTGCAAACAAAACACTTGTGTGTTAGATGTTAGAGTGGAAAGAATCTTGACAGCCAAACCCGCAAAAACGGAGGAAAAACGTGCCAGAAATCGAAAAAAGAGAAGGTGACGGCGCTCATAAAACACCAAGAAAGCGCCAGGCAAGGCCCAAAAGCGGAGAATGCCTAGAGGTCAGGGTCAACGCGCTAGCGGAGACGTTGACGAAACTCACCGGAGCGCTCAACGGAGCGGGAGAAGGAATGCGGCTAGCTCTGGCTTTGGAAACCATTCTTGCCCGTATCATCAAAGATACGATTGACAAGCATTATCCAAAACCGACGTGGGGAAGGTTCCTCGGCCGAGGCGCGCTCTGGGCAATCGTGGTGACCGCCAGCGCCGCCGCCGGAGCAATCGCGGCAATCTACTTTACGAAAAGCACTCTAGGAATGTAAAAGAAAGGAAGATGCACGATGGAAGAAAAACGCAGAAAGAACAAAGCGGGCAAGAAAGCGGAAACTGATCAAGCCCCGGCGCTGGCGATTGAGACCGAAAAATATCCGGTGTCTGCGGTGTTGATAGGGGCATCAGGAATGTTGGTATTGATGTTTTTGGCCGTGATCATTTGGAATGCGGGCAAGTCGAACACGGCTCCGGTGGTTGCCTCGATGCCCCCCGTCGCCGACAAAAGCCCAACACCACTGGCAAACGAACAAATTCTACGCCTGACTGAAATCCCAAAAGAAGGGGTCGTCGTTTCTCAACCTAAGCCAGGACCGGGAATCAAGCCGGACGGCGCAAGAACAGACGAGAAATCAGTCAGCCCCGGCAACCGCCTCCATTTCACAGTGGCGGCGGGGGCAAGGTACGAAGTGAGGACGAACCCGCCCGGCCTTACCGGCTATCGGGTAAAGTCGCAAACGAGGGCCGACGGCAGCCACGCGATCGAAATCAAAGTTCTCGATGGCCAACCCAAGAACTTCGAGATCAGAACCTGGTGGGAATGAAAAACATTACCCATCAACAACCCCGCGCCGAGTTAATCGGCCCGGGGTTGCTTTTTTTATATATTATGATATAATCCTCAACGAGTAGGTCTTTGACTTCAAAATAACTCGAGAACCCAAACATCGGTTAGAAAGGGGTGCAACAATGGATGCGGTGATTTTCTGGTTTTTGTCTCTCGTGGTGATTCCGGTGCTGATTGTAGTTGTGATGACGATGTTGGCCAAAAGGTCAATTATCTTCTCGGAGCCCGAGCGGGACCACATAGTCATTGTGGAAGCCGGAGAAACTCCGGTGGCAATTTGGCCCAATACGCCAGGATTCGTTGTGTCCAAAGACGTTGATCCTGATGGGCATCACTGGATTGTAAGCCAACGGAAAAAAGGAGAAAACGAGGACCCGGAAAAGTACAAACGAAAAACGGAACGAGAGTGGGCACAACGCTGGTTTAGAGGGACACTTTGGGGTACGAGGTGGATACAAAGAATCATCTGGCGGCTATGGAGAATTCGATTCGTCGGTTGGCTTTGGTTTCAGAAGAAAGTCCGACGAATCGTGATAGATAAACTCTATCTCGAAGAAAAGCCGGATGATACAAACAAAAAGAAAAAGGACGTTCGTATACGAGACAAGCTTTACAGAAAGTCTGACGAGCGAGATAATGTTGTTCTCTCGCTCCGGAGAAAGATTGTACGGTTTGTTCTCGTAGAAGCGATCGAGATGAGGGATAACTCCAAAATTGACCTACTTCTACAGGTGATTTACCTGGTAGTTAGGCCGACGGTTGCGGCTTATACTTTCAAGGGCAAGGAGTTTCTTCGTTCTCTCGATCGAGCAGTTCAAGCGGCGGTATCTAACTACTTTGCGGAATGTCGAATAAACGGCCAACCCCTAACTCTGGCAACATGGCTGGAAACAGCCCGAGGCAGAGGTTCGCCCCTAGAGAAGGCTCTGCGAAAAATCAACGTCGGCGTTAATTATTTCAAAACCTTACGAGATAATGGAGAGTGTTATGAATATCTGTGTAAGCTCGTAGGCAAGGAGCCCACTGACGGATCAAAAGACACCAGGTTCATTGACGAAAAAGGTCTACTCGAGACTTTTGGAGTCGTGATAGAAAGTGTCGAAGTGGTCGAATCCCAAGCCGATGAGGCTACCAAGGATCTTGAAAAAGCGGTGCAAGCCAAACAGCTGGCAATATTAACGGCTGAAGGGGATGTCGCTAAATCGGAGGGAGACAGACAGGTCTTAAGGAATACAGGCCAAGGTGAAAGCGAGAGATTGAAAGAGATTATCAGGGTGTTTAAAGAAGAGGGGATACCAAATGATCAACTAGCTGAGGCTCTAAGGTGCTACCTAGAGAACCAAGCTTTGCCGGAAGCGATGAAAAACAACACAGCCGCAACCACGCTGTTTCTAGGCCGATTCGGCGGTCGCTCAGAAGCACCGGCGGTGCTGGTTAACCCAGACAAAACGAAAGGAGGTGGTAAATAAATGTCTCTGAGTCCGGAAACACAACTGTTAATCGCGAGCGTTATCGTATTGTTCGTTTTCGCGCTCGCGCTGAGAAAAAGAGAAAAAAAAATCGACTGGCCGAAAGTGAAAGTCGGCAGATATGGTTGGTGGCTCCTCGGTCTAACAGCGGTAGTGGTAATCGCTTGGGCGGCCAGTAACCACCTAGAAACCATTAAGGGATTCATCGGCGGCAAGAAAACGACCGAGACCGTCATGTACGGCCCCGTCTCTCAATTTCGGCCAAACCGAAACTCGTCCCCACAACAAGAAGAAATTTTTGTGGGAAAAGAGTGGGGTGAGAGATTTGCTCTCTCCTGCCTCGATAGTCCCAGAGCGGTTGTTGGTTTCTTCGCGGAAGGCGGGCCCATCGAGTGCCAAACGGCACGTTCCAAGCCCTGGACTTGGATCAAGTGGCCGGAGGATAAAACCGGCCTCGTGCCTCTACCCGCAGGCACGGAACCGACCAGAGAGGATTTCTATCTCCGGTGTCGAGTTCCGCAGAACCCGGCGGGGATCTCCCAGGCGACCTTTTTGGTTCGTTGGCAAGATCCTCGTTTGGGGACAACTTGGGTAGGAAAGGATTAGCCAGAAAGGAGGTTAATTTGAATTAACAACGGAAACCCCCATTCGGTCGCCGCGCGGCCGCATGGGGGTTCGTTTTGCCAAAATCAAAACTTTAACCGGCCAAACTATCCACCGTCGCCTGGATGGCGTTGATGATGCCGAAAACGGCGACAATAATGAAGAGGCCGATTAACCCGTAAAAGGCGTGGCGGCGGCCCGTCGCTCGCGCTTCCTCGCTCTCGGCGTTCACGATCATCTGGAAGAGTCCCCAAAGAAAGTAAACCACAGCCAGCGCCCCGATAAGGGTGATGACCGGATTTACAATCTTTGCGACGACCGCATCAAGAAGCGGAATGGGCACCGGAGAGGGAAATTAACGCGCTACTGGCAAACCGGGTGTAGGTAGAGGTGAACCACCTGGCTGAATTTGGAAAGTATTAAGCACCACGCGCACCAAACCCCAAACACCGACCATCACCGCCAAAGTGATAATGGCAAAAATCATTTTCTGCCGATGTTCCTTTCTTTCTCCCTCATCACCTTGTTTAGACAAATAGCTGACGAGCTCCCACAAAAAGTAAATAATCGCCAGCGCCATAATAATCGGCACCAGGGTGTTGAGTAGATTCATTATAGTCCGAAGGATGCCCTGTACATCACCCTGCGCTCCCACCATTGCCGGCGCGAACAGAATGCCAACTGGCGTTAGAAACAACAATTTTTTGAACATAAATTACAAAACTAAACTTTTAATCTAAACGACTGATTGCGCTCATTCTACCGCTGAAAGCGTCGGAACGAAACTATGACTGGGGAAAATGTTACCTTTGATATTGGAGCAATTTTGGAGTTTCGATAACAGATGAATCTAAATCTAGGGTGTTGTCAATTACTCTCACTAACCCCCAGACAGCAGTCATCACAAACAAGGCCAAAACACTATAGCCTAACGATTTTCTAATTTCTTCCCGATCACCATCATTCATGCCGCTTTGTAAATATTTTACCGCGTTCCACAAAAAATAAAGCAGGGATAAAGCCCAAATTAAAGTTATCAAAGGGACGACGACAACCGTTATTATTTGGTCAATCAGCGCGGAAAAATCTCCAGAGCTATTCGTGCGTGATTGAGCGACAACATTATCGGTTGACATGGAAAAAACAGCCAGAACGACAAAAAGTATAAATCCTAAAATTAGGCGATTTTTTTGTTTCATAATTTGTTTGATTAGATTGTTTAAACCTTAACCGGCGCCGAGGCCGGTGACTGTTCGTTCAATCACGGTGGTAATGGTGTAAGCGCCCAAAACAATCGCCGCGCCGATCGCTGTGTAGAGTAGCGCCTGCTTGGCTTCGTCAAGCTTGGACGGATTACCTTGCGCGCGCACAAACAAAAAGCCGGAATAAATTACGGCGAGCACAATCACCGGCGTCCCGATTTGAACAACGAGATTGAGAATAACCAGCAGAAATTCGTAAATAGTATCAACGTCGCCTAGCGGATTATTGAGCTTGTCTACCGGGACGTTAGTCGGCAAATTGGTACCGCGGTCTGGAACAACGCTCGGTAAATTAGTTTGGGCTAACGTCTTTTGAGCCAATTTAATCATATTTGATACTTACTACATTCCACATTATAGACCTAACTCCCGAAAAAGCGGAGGTAGGGGCTTGCCTCGTCGCCGGTGAGGGCGACGATGATCGTCCGGACGATGAGCCAACTCGCGAGAGTAATGGCCAAACCAACGACGGCGGCGAGCAAAATATCTCGGGCCTTGCTACGCGCGCTTAAGTCCGTTGGCTTAGAGATATACAACCAGCCGGCGTAAGTGATAGAAAGAACAGCCACCGGCACAGCAATCACCCGCACCAAAAAAGTAAAAATATTGCCGATAAGTTTAAGCAGGTCGTTGAAATGGCACACGCCATCAGTACATCTAGGCACAATCCCCTCGGGCAAAGGATTGGTTTGGCCAACCGCTAATGCGGGTAAAAAAGCGACGCCGCTCAACACGGTCAGGGCCAGAATAAAGACAGGTAGTTTTTTAATCATTTTGGCAACAAGCGTTCAAGGTCGTTGTGAGCTTGATTGATGGCCCCGGTGAGAGTCTGCTCGCCTGTTTTGGCGGCCCCAACCACCCGACGAAAGATAGCCGCCGTTTCCTCGGGAGCGAAATCGTACCAAGCGCGGGCCACAAGCGCCGAGCGGAAAAAGGTGTCTTCCGCCGGGTCGGAGGCCGCGCTAGCGGCCAGAAGATCGCGACGCACTGGGACGATACCAAGAGCTGTTACCAAAGACTCAACTTGAGGCGCGGTAGCAAGCAGGGTGGCCGCAGAGAAGGCGGCTGGCAGATTGGCGCCGTTTTTAATCACTCCCAAACCGTAAAGCCGGCCAAAAGTGAAACTTTCACTCGGCAGGCGCTGCGGCATAGAGGCCACATCAAAGTTAAGATGAGGATTGCGCGCCCGCAAGCCGTTGTACTCGCTGGCTAAGCCAAGATAAAAAGCCGTTTGACCACGGCTAAAGGCCTCGCTTGCCTCGGGCATTACCGCATTCCAGCTGTAAGTAGCCCGCGCCGGATCGGCAAACTGCGCAAAAAAATTAAAAGCGGAAAAGGCCGGCGTAGTGGGAAAACCGGGGTTATCTTTAAACACCGTGCGCCAAGCGCCATCACGGAAGGCGTAGACCGGATCGCCCAACTGAAGCAAGAGAGTGGAAAGAATATCCTTAGCGTGAGGAATATTGCCGGTATCTCCAAGCGCGACGGCTGAGCGGAAAACGTTGTCCCGCTCGTCGCCGTCAAAAAAGCGTCGAGCGGCGGAAACAAACTCCGTCCACGTCGCCGGCGGCCGGGCCAGCCCGGCCGCCGCCAACTGATCGCGGTTGTAATATAAAACGAGCGGATCCACGCCAACCGGCAGAGCGAGCACGCCTTCGGCGGTAAGCCACAAGCGGGCAATGTCGGCAAATTGCTCTTCATAACTTGGCCGGGGATAAGACTCGTAGGGGATAATGAGCAGGCGTTCAGCTTGGCGAAAAATTTCCTCATGCGGCAGAAGCACCAAATCCGGACCACGGCCAGAAGCCAACGCTTCTACTAGTTCGCGAGCCAACGTCCCGGGATTAAAGCCGATGTATTCCAGACGATAAGGCTGATTAGACGACTGATTGTTAAAATTATCAATAAAAGACGCGAGCCGCGAGTCCAACCACTCCCCCCATAACACCAGAGTCGTTTGGCCACCACGGCCGCCAACACCAGGTCGCTCCAGCGAAAAAATAATTACCGCCACCACAAGCAAAACCACAAAAATACTAACGAGTACGATCTGAAAGATTGAGAGGTTTTTCATTTTTGAAACAGCAAACCGTAGTGATAATCGCCCGCGGGAAACTCCCGCACCAAGCGGAAACCGGCACTTTCCGCCACCGTCCGCGCCGCCGCTGACGGCAAAACCTCCGCCGGCGCCGGGCCCAGGCCGCCGAACGAGTCCGACCACTCAATGATCGCCAAGTGCCCACCAGTCTTCAGCACCCGCTTGGCCTCAAGCAACATTGTGTAACGCGCCGGCGTTTGGAAGAGAGTGTTCGAGATAAGCACCCAATCAAGAACACCATCGGCTAACTTGCTACCGCCCACCTTTTCTACATTGGCCCACACCACCTCCAAATTGCTTAAACGCTCGCGCTGAGCCTCTGCCTTTAACTTGGCGAGCAGATCTTTCTGCACATCGAGGGCATAAACTCGGCCGCCGCCGCGCAGATGCCGAGCTAAAGCAAGGGCGTAACTGCCGCTACCACAACCAAAATCGGCCACCGCCGACCCAGCCGGGATCGCCAAGGCCGCGAGATTCTTAGTGGGGTCAGCAAACATAAACGACCCCGCCAGTATAACACTTAGAGAAGGGTGAATGAGGCGAGACTATCCCCAGCGCGCGGTTTCATCACCCGCACACCTTGCGTAGCCCGTCCCAAAACTGGTACTTCGGAAAGCGCCGTTCTGATAATCTGACCGTGTTTGGTAACAACAAACAGTTCTTGGTCGGCCTCACCCACAATCCGCGCGCCAACTAATTTGCCGGTTTTGCCAGTCAAGCTGGCCGTCCGAATACCCACACCCCCGCGTTTTTGGATTTTGTATTCACGAAGCGATGTGCGTTTGCCAAAACCATTTTCCGCCAACACAAGATAGTGAGCTTCAGCCTTAACGCCCGCCAATTCAGCCGGTATCCGGTCGGCGCCGAGAATAACATCCCCCGCCCGTAAGCGCGCGGCGCGCACGCCGCGCGCGGGACGACCCATCGGTCGGAGATCCGATTCGCGGAAACGTAGAGCTTGAGCCTCGCGGGTGGCGAGAATGATTTGATCGCCTCGCTCCACCGGCAAAACAGAGAGCAACTCATCCCCATTTTCCAATTTAATTGCCACCAACCCATTACGACGCACTTCGTCAAAACCTTGAGCCTTCAATTTTTTGACAACCCCGCGTTTGGTAATCATCAGCAGAGACAGCGCGCCTCGCGCTTTAGCCGTTTTCGGCAAAGGCAAAACGGAGGTAATCCGCTCGCCCTCGGCAAGTGGGAGTAAATTCATAATTGATTTGCCACGCGTCGCCCGCCGCCCTTCCGGAATTTCATACATTTTGATCTTATAAACCTTACCCCGATCACTAAAAAACAGCACGTCGCTGTGAGTGTTGGCGACGGCAAAAATTGTGACAAAATCTTCTTCTTTGATATCTAAATCGACAACGCCCACGCCCCCGCGTTTTTGCGACCGGTACTCGGCCGGATCACTCCGCTTGAGGTAACCCCCACGCGTTAGCACAAGCACGTTCTCGCGCTCTGGTACTAGATCTTCCGGTTTAATCTCCCCCACCCCTGTCGGCACCACCTTCGTCCGGCGCTCATCGCCGTAGGTGGCGCCAATCCGCTCGGCCTCGGTCCGCACCACCGCCAAAATCTTTTTCTCGCTCGCGAGGAGCTCGCGTAATTCTTTGATCAATTGGCGTTTCTCGGCGAGCTCGTCTTCAATTTTCTGCCTTTCCAAGCCGGCCAATTTCTGGAGACGCATCTCCAGAATGGCCTCGGCTTGGAGCTCGCTGAAAGCAAACTTTTTGATCAGGTTGGCGCGGGCCGCCGCAACGTCAGGCGAACTTTTAATCGTCTTAATAATCGCGTCAATGTGATCGAGGGCTTTCTTCAAACCCACCAGAATATGCTCGCGGGCCTCGGCCTCGCGGAGATCAAAACGGGCACGACGCGTTACGACCCCCTGCCGAAAAGCGATAAATTCGGCGAGCAAACCCTTAAGCGAGAGGAGACGGGGCACACCGTCGACCAAAGCGAGCATGTTATAGTGGAAAACCGTTTCGAGATCGGTATGTTTGTAAAGGTAATTCAAGACTTTTTGCGGATGGGCCGTCCCCTTCAACTCCACCACCACCCGTAAATTGCCAAGTGTCGTCGATTCGTCTCGGATGTCTTTAATGCCCTCAATTTTTTTCTCTCGCACGAGGTCGGCGATTTTCACAATCAGTTCCGCTTTGTTAACCTGGTACGGAATGGAGCTGATGACGATATCGCTCGCCTTGCCGTTATCCATAATCTCCGCCTCACCGCGCACCACCACCCCACCCCGACCGGTAGCGTAGGCCCCAAGCAAATCATTCTGGTTAAACACCAAACCGCCGGTGGGAAAATCGGGCCCTTTGATAAAACGCAGTAAGTCCTCGGGCGCAGACTCGGGATTGTCAATTAAGTGAACAATAGCCGCCATCACTTCCCGGAGATTGTGCGGGGGAATTTTCGTCGCCATGCCCACCGCGATACCCAGTGTGCCATTCAACAATAAATTGGGGATGGCCGATGGCAAAACCCGCGGCTCCTCGCGCGTCGAATCATAATTGGGCACAAAATCCACCGTCTCTTTCTCAATATCACGCAAAAGTTCGGCGGCAAGCGGCGACATCTTGGCTTCGGTATAACGCATCGCCGCCGGCGCGTCGCCGTCAATCGAACCAAAATTGCCTTGACCCAAAACGAGCGGGTAACGCATGGAAAAATCTTGAGCCAAACGTGCCAAAGCGTCATAACAGGCCGAATCCCCGTGTGGATGATATTTACCAAGCACGTCTCCCACCACCAAAGCCGATTTACGAAACTTGGCTGTATGATAAAGACCCAGACCATGCATCGCATAAAACACTCGCCGATGGACAGGCTTCAAGCCATCGCGGACGTCAGGCAGGGCCCGAGCCACAATCACTGACATCGAGTAGTTGAGGTAGGAGGTCTTCATCTCCTCCACGATATCAACATCTTTTTCGCGAATTGTTTCTTCCGGCATAATTATTAATTTATGAACAAACTAAAATGGCCAGTGGCTGGTCAATACCTCCCACCCCAACCGCAAGCGAAGAAAAATCCCGTTAAGCCAACCGGCCGCCGCTGGACTAGCAAACCAAGCGAGCAAAAGCCAAACAACCACGACCAGCAACATCAAACCGGCACTCCACAGGAAAGCCAAACGTTGGCGCGTCGGCAAGGGCAAGGCGCGCGCCCGTTCGAGATAATTTTTCCACCTCTTTCCCATGATAAATTAAAATTAACTGGCAGTTAAAATCACCAAGTCAGTTTTGTCGGCCACCAGATCTTTCGCGCGCAACACTAATTTAGATTCATGTCGCGGTGATTCCATGCCGAATTCTTTAAACAATTTAAGGAGATTTTGATCGCCTTCGCCCTGATGCTCGGTGGGGACGACCAAACGCGGGTCAAGGCGCCGCGCCAAACCGGCCGCGGCCGACGGTTCGAGGGTGGCAGCGCTAATTGGCAAAAACAAAACGTCCACCGCTCCGAGCTCACCCAGTCCTTCATCGCCGAGTGCCGCCTCAGTTAGAGCGCCAAGATGCACAAGGCGCAGGCCATCAAATGCCACGGTGTAAATGGTATTAGAGCGCTCGGGACCGACGCTAGAAAGCCCCCAAATAAAAACCTGGTCTGTCTCATATTCTCCCGGGCCATCTACCACCAAAATCTTTTTTTCGCTTTCGCGAAAGGAGGCCGCCCCATCCCAGCGCGGATCAAGGCAGCTTACTAGCACTACGTCCACCGCGGAGCGCGGCACCCGCCCAGCCCGGACGGCTTCGGCGGAAGGATTAAAAAGTACCACCCGCTCGCCAGAGACAAGTTTAACCATACCACCACCGTGATAAGTGATTACCATTACCCCCTTAGTCTAGCATAATTAAAACCAGAAATAAAGCGAGCCTTAGTTGCGTTATTTTCGCTTTTCTTATATATTGACTGTCTACAAAATATAGATTATGGAGACCGTGATTAAACCCGCCGAAGTTAAAATCGACAAGGTCGAGAAAAAAGAAACCGAGATCCCAGCCACACCAATGGATCTCGTTTTCCGCGAGACGGTTATTCGCCCAGAACCGGGTGCACTCGTTACCGGCACTGTCATCGGGCGGGGCAAAATGGCACTTTACGTCGATGTGCCCCCCTTCGGCGCCGGCATCATTTTTGGCCGCGAATATCTGGTGGCGAAAGACATTATCCGCGAGGTGAGCGAAGGCGACACCATCACCGCCAAGATAATCGACACGGAGGGCGAAGATGGCTATCTCGAACTGTCTCTGCAAGAGGCGAAACAAGCGCTGATCTGGGCGGAAGCTAAAAAACACATCGAGCACAAAACGCCGCTTGGGCTTACGGCCAAGGAAGCTAACAAGGGCGGGCTCATTGTTGAGTGGCAAGGTATCAGCGGTTTTCTGCCTGCTTCGCAATTAAAACCCGAACACTATCCCAACGTCGCCGATGGCAATAAAGAAAAAATAATGACGGAACTCGGCAAACTGGTCGGCCAGAATCTGACTCTCTTTGTAATTAACGCCGACCCGCGCGAGGGCAAATTAATTTTTTCCGAAAAAGCGGCGGATTCGCCAGCTCGTCAAGAGATTGTGGCCAAATACAATTTGGGTGACGTGGTGGAAGGCGAAGTAACGGGTACCGTAGACTTCGGCATCTTCGTTCGTGTGGAGGAAGGACTAGAGGGTCTAGTGCACATCTCCGAGATTGACTGGGCGTTAGTAGAAAGCACGAAAAACCTGTTCAAGGCGGGCGACCGCGTGCGTGCCAAGATTATCGAAATTAAAGACGGCAAAATCTCCCTGTCCATCAAAGCCCTCAAGCCAAATCCGTGGATTGCCGCCGGCAAAAAATACGCCAAAGGCCAAAAAGTTGCCGGCGTGGTAATTAAATACAATAAACACGGCGCACTCGTCTCCATCGAGGAGGGGGTGGCGGGTCTCGTCCATATTTCCGAATTCCCAAGCGAGGATGTTCTGCGACGGGCGCTCGAACTCGGTAAGGGTTACCCCTTCGTCATTAACCTATTTGATGCCAAAAACCAAAAGATGACGCTGTCTTACCGTCCGGAGGCAAAATAACGCGCACTGAAACGGCTCATCGTTTTTTCCACTCCAGTGCTTGCCCAAACCGCTACCAAATCCTCGCCCGTTAGGGCGAGTTTTTTAACGACCGAAAGTTCCGCGGGCGTAAAATGGCCAAGAATAAATTTGATCACCGCATCATCATCCGTAATTTTTTTCTGACCCGCCACGCCAACCCGCAAGCGTAAAAAGTTTTTAGTCTTGACGACCCGCTTAACGGCGGCCACACCCTTGTGGCCGCCGTCGCCACGGCCAAACGAGAGCTTGGCCCGGCCCAAAGGCAAATCGAGGTCGTCGTGAACAACAAGGAGCCGCGTGGCCGCGGCCGGAGTTTTAACCAGCACACCGACCGCCTTGCCTGACTTGTTCATAAAAGTCTCCGGAAGCAGGAGCGTGATCTCATGCTGGCCAACTTTTCCCTTTGAAATTAAGCTAAGAGTTTTCTTGTCTGGCGTCCAATCTGGCCAGCCCCAATGCCGTCGCCACTCCTCTAAAATTATCCGGCCGGTATTATGCCGCGTGCCCTCATATTCCTCACCTGGATTACCCAGACCAACAACGACGAATTTCACAGGCAAAATTGTACCATAGACAACAAACCAAACCACAAACGCGGGTCGTGCGGTTTTTGCGTCGAGAATGATCGCCAGATTTGCTTTCGGGTAAAAAGCGGCGTAAAATTGGCGGTTGAAAATGAAACAGCTGTGGGCGACGATTAAGGAGACAGCCACGTTTGTGGTGATTACGCTCGCCATCGTCTTGCCGATCCGCGCGTTTATCGCCGAGCCGTTTATTGTAAACGGCGTATCGATGGTTCCTTCTTTCAATAACGGCGAGTATTTAATTATTGACGAGCTCACTTACCGCTTCCGCCAGCCGGAACGAGGCGAGGTTATTATTTTTCGCTATCCGCTCAATCCGGAAAAATTTTTCATTAAACGGGTGATCGGCCGCCCGGGTGAGACGGTGGAAATAAAGAACAATCGCGTCTTTGTTACCACGGACGGCGAGCGTAAAGAATTAACCGAGCCATACATCCGTACCGACGATCAGCCACTTGACCCTTTGCGCGTAACCCTCGGCCAGAAAGAATATTTCGTGATGGGCGACAACCGTCCCCTGAGTCTTGATTCTCGCTCTTGGGGATCGGTGCCGGAAGATTTGATCAAGGGCCGTGTCTGGTTGCGTCTGCTACCGATAACCAAGGCCGACTTTTGGCCTGAAGTTTATGAAGTCGAATAATCAAGATCTGCAACCACCCAAGGGCACGCGCGACCTCCTCGGCGACGACTGGCTCATCTATCAAGGCCTGATGGAGAAGGCCGCGGAAATTGCTCTCTACTACGGCTTCCAACCTATTCAAACACCATTACTAGAATCCGAAGACCTTTTTATTCGAAGCATCGGCGAATCTACCGACATTGTGGAGAAAGAAATCTATCGGTTAAAAACACGTGGCGGCGATCAGTTGGTGCTCCGTCCGGAGCTCACGGCTCCGATTATGCGCGCTTATTTCAACCTCGGCCTGCAGAGCCAACCCCAGCCGGTGATGCTCTTTAGCGCCGGACCGGTTTTCCGTCACGACCGCCCGCAACGCGGCCGCTGGCGCGAGTTTTACCAATTTGATCTCGAGGTCATCGGCACGAGTAAAAGCATCGCCGATGCGATGATCATCAAAATGATGATAGTGATCCTTGACGCCGCCAGCATCAAAAACCCGACGCTCGAGTTAAACAGCTTGGGCGATAAAACTTGCCGTCAAAATTATCGCCGCGAACTCGTGGCCTATTATCGCCGCCACGCTCGTCGTCTGTGCGTTGATTGCCAAGAACGCCTAAAAACCAATCCGCTCCGTCTGCTTGATTGCAAGGAACCCGCCTGCCAAACACTTAAAGACGAGGCACCGGCGGCAGTCTCCTGTCTGTGTGGGCCTTGCCGCGCGCATTTTAAGGAGGTTTTAGAGTATCTTGACGCCATGGGCTTAACTTACAACATCAATAATTCTTTGGTGCGCGGCTTGGACTATTACACACGAACGGTTTTTGAAATAACCGCGGAGATCGCCGAATCATCAACAGAAGAAAAGGAAGCGCCGATCACCTCTCTCGCGATTGCCGGCGGTGGACGCTATGATTATCTGGCACGAGAAATCGGCCACACAAAAGAGGTGCCGGCCGTCGGCGCGGCGATTGGCCTAGATCGCCTACTGCTCATTCCCGGCCTTGCCAAACTCCGCCCACGGATTGTGAAAAAGCCGCGTGTGTTTTTCATTCAGTTAGGCTTTGATGCCAAGCTGAAAAGTTTTGACGTGATTGAAATTTTGCGTCAAGCCCGAATCCCTGTTGCTCACTCTCTGTCTAAAGATTCGCTTGCGGCACAACTCGCCATTGCGGAAAAGTTGGCCGTGCCCTACGCCATTATTTTGGGTCAAAAGGAAGCCCTAGAAAGCTCGGTGATCTTCCGCCAGATGACCAGCCGATCGCAAGACACCGTAAAAATCGCGGACTTAGCCCAGTACTTGAAGAAATTGAAATAATCGTGTAACATAGCGATTCAATCGGATGTTATGCCAGCAATCAAGATAGTCAAAAACCAGGGAGAACCGAGCGGCAATGTTCTGCGGCGGTTTTCTAAGCGCGTCAATCAATCCGGCCTTCTGCGCCAAGTCAAGTCTGGTCAAGAAAAAACGCGGCCACTTTCCAACTATAAAAAAAAGAAAAACGCTCTCCGGCGCTTGGCATTCCAAGCACAAATTGACCGTCTGCGCAAACTCGGTCAATTGCCCGACAGCTCCGCCAGCAGTGGCCATCGCCATAACTAATCGCACACGGAATTCCCTAGCGGCTCTGCCTTGGGCAACCGCAGCGCAAATCGTGCTCGGTGCTCAATATGATTTGAGTTTGGTTTTCCTCGGAAAATTGGCCGCGGCTCGCCTTAATCAGCGATGCCGCGGCGTTAACCACACACCCAATGTTTTAAGTTGGCCGCTCTCGCCCCAAAGCGGAGAAATCGTTTTGGTGCCGGCACAAGCTCGGCGCGAAGCGCCCACCTATGGCCACGCACCGCACACTCACCTGTTCTACCTTTTTATCCACGGACTACTGCATTTGAAGGGCTTTGAGCACGGTAGTAAAATGGAGCGTGAAGAGAAGAGATTACTCGCCATCTTCCGATCCAATGAGCAAACACATCATCGCCGGACTAGACATCGGCACGAGCGCCATCCGCGTCGCCGTGGTTGAGGTGGAACGCGGTGGCAAAAGTCCGCGTGTTCTTGCTCTCATCAAACGTCCCAGCCGCGGCCTGCGCCGCGGCTATGTCGTCAGCCAAGAAGACGCCGCGCAGGCGGTAGGCGAAGCGCTTCGCGAAGGTGAACGCGCCGCTCGACGACGCCTGCGACAGGTCATCTTGGCGATCGGTGGCATTACCCTTGAATCACACTTAAGCGATGGCCAGGTGGTTATCGTCCGCCCAGATGCCGAAATCACCGACACCGATATCGCGCGCGCCGTGGAGTTAAGTGAAAATAATCTGCCCAATTTGGCGAATGAGCACATTATTCACACCCTACCAATTGGCTTTAAGTTAGACGGAAAAAAAATCTACGGACGACCGGAAGGTCTGCGCGGCACAAAATTGGAGGCGCACACTTTGTTCATCACCAGTCTCAAACAACACGTCCACGATCTCATCCGAGCGGTGGAAGCAAATCGAGTGGAGGTGACAGAGGTCGTAGCCGCGCCCCTGGCTGGCAGTTTATCGCTCCTGACCCCGGCACAGAAAACAGCCGGTGTGGCCGTCGTTAATATCGGCGCGCAAACCACCTCCATTATTGTTTTTGAGGATGGCCTACCCCTCTCCGTTAAAGTATTCCCCGTGGGGGCAAGCGATATCACCAACGACATCGCTCTCGGCCTCCAAATTAAGCTCGAAGAAGCCGAGCATTTAAAATTAAATCCCGACAACCAAAACATTGGCACCAAACGCAAACTCTACGAAATCGTCGAGGCGCGATTGTCAGACATTTTTGATTATCTAAACGATCATTTGAAAAAGATCGGCAAAAGCGCGCTGTTACCGGCAGGAGCAATTTTTATTGGTAGCAGTAGCCACGCTTTTGATCTGGAGCGCTTAGCGCGCCAAGCTCTGCGCTTGCCAATCCGTGTGCCAACGCGGGCGGAAGATAGCCACGCCCTACCCCGCGAGGTCAATGATGCAAGCTGGGCCACGGCCTACGGCCTCTGCCTCTACGCTCTCGACAACCATGACTATCAGCCAGCCATTGTTGCCGGCGTCCGTCGCCTGACGCACACTCTCGGCCGGTGGTTTAAAGAATTGTTGCCATGATTTGCTTTTTGAAAGTTGTTCCAGTAGTGTATAGGGCGATATGGCAAAAATTGACCCCGAAATAGAAGTGTTTGCTCGGATCAAGGTCATCGGCGTAGGCGGCTCCGGCAAAAACGCCATCAACCACATGATCCGTTCTAACGTCAAAGGGGTGGAGTTCATCGCCGTCAACACCGACGCCCAAGACCTGCACCACTCGCTCGCCAAACATCGAGTCCATATCGGCAAAAACCTAACCCGCGGACTCGGCACAGGGATGAACCCCGAGATCGGACGCAACGCCGCCAACGAAAACATCGAGGAAATCCAAAACTGCATCAAGGGCGCGGATATGATTTTTATTGCCGGCGGGGAAGGCGGCGGCACTTTTACCGGCTCGGCGCCGGTAATTGCCAAAGCGGCCAAAGATCAAGGAATTTTGACGGTAGCCGTCGCCACCAAACCTTTCTTCTTTGAAGGCAATCAGCGTATGCGCCTCGCCGAACAGGGTATTGAGGAACTGCGCAAAGAAGTCGATTCGATCATCATTATTCCTAACGATCGCCTGCTAAGTGTGATTGATAAAGAAACGACCTGCGCCTCGGCTTTCGCGATGTGCGACGACATTCTGCGTCACGCAGTGGAGGGAATTTCCGATCTGATTACCACACCCGGGATAATCAACGTCGATTTCGCCGACATTAAATCAGTGATGGTTAATACTGGCTCCGCGCTGATGGGTATCGGCCGAGCCTCGGGGGACAACCGCGCCGTGGAAGCGGCCAAGGCGGCGATCAATTCTCCCCTGCTCGACATCTCAATCGATGGAGCACGGGGGGTCTTGTTTTCCATCGCTGGCGGCAAGGATCTGACAATGTTTGAGATCCAGGAAGCCGCCAAGGTGATCATCGAGTCGGTTGACCCCAGCGCCAAGATAATTTTTGGCGCTATTCACGACGACAAGTTAAATAAAAACGAAATCAAGATTACTGTCATCGCCTCCGGCTTCCCCGAAGGAGCAACAAAAAAACCAGCCCCTGACTTTCTCGCGCGCGAAGAAGATAAACACGCCACACCGGAGTTGAAAGAAATTCCGGTTGTGCGCAAGGCGCCAGCCACTCCACCGATCGAAACTAAAACTACGGAAAAAACGAAACCAATCATTGAAGAAGATCACGATGACTGGTCATCCATTCCCGCTTTTCTCCGCCGTGGACGGAAATAAACAATCTTTATGAAATATGAACTGGTTATTGTCGGCGGTGGTCCGGCCGGCGTCGCGGGTGGCGTTTACGCCGCCCGCAAACAACTGAAAACATTGCTGGTTGCCGAAAGTTTCGGTGGGCAATCAGTTGTTTCACCTAAAATTGAAAACTGGATTGGAACCGTCGCGCTTTCCGGAAACGAACTGGCGGCCAATTTGCGCAATCATCTGGAAGCCAATGCCGGAGAATTTTTAACCATTAAATCGGGAACGCGGGTGGAAAAGGTTACCCGCGCTGATCAAGGCTTTACTCTTAACTTAAAAAACGGCGAAACGGTAACGGCCCACAGCGTTCTCTTAGCCACGGGGGCACACCGACGACGGCTCCAAGCGCCGGGAGCCGATCGGCTTGAGCATAAGGGTCTGACATATTGCGCAACCTGCGACGGCCCCCTCTTTGCCGGTCAAGAGGTGGCCGTTATCGGCGGCGGCAATGCCGGCTTTGAGACCGCGCTCCAGTTGCTCAACTACTGCTCGCGGGTTACGCTCCTCCACCACGGACCGAGTTTCAAGGCTGACCCCGTCACCGTTGCGGCCGCCACCGCCAATCCCAAATTTGCAGGCCAGTTAAACGCAGAAACTCTCGAAATCACCGGAGAAAAGTTTGTGAACGGCCTGCGCTGGCGCGACACAACCACCGGTGTGGAAAATGACCTGGCGGTGACCGGAATTTTTATAGAAATTGGACTCATCCCCAACACCGAACCAGTTAAGGGTTTGGCGGAAACCACGACCTATGGCGCCATTATTGTTGATCCAACAACGCAACGCGCTCGCCTGCAAGAGGGCGGGGCCGGCTTGTGGGCCGCCGGCGATTGCGCCTCAGGCCTGTATCATCAAAATAACATCGCCGCCGGCGATGCCGTTAAGGCCTTAGAAGATATTTACTTTTATTTGCGTCGCGAGTCAGACGCGAGTTGAGACAATTCAGTCACATAGCGTTCTTTATCCCAAGTTTCAAACGTCCGGCCTATTTCTATGCCGTCAGCGTCAAGCCAAATTTTAGTGCAAACATTGGCCACCCGCCATGACGACGCCAATTGCCGATCACCAATGGTTGCCGTTCGGTCGGCATAACGAACCCGAAAACCAATCAACCCCGCCCCGTTATCATTGATCAAATCATTAAAAGCCGGATAAAACGCTCGCTCGGCCTCCTCTCGGCAAAGCGGCGACCAGTCAGCATAGAAAAACAAAAAGACGGGTCGGTTGGCCGCGAGAGCGGTCTCGTAGTCGGCTTGATTAAAAACGATCAGCGGGTGAGAATCGTTGCCAGCGAGAATCCGGCCACGCCAAACTGAAGTTGCGCTCGTGCTAGATACAGGCGGTGCAAGCAACCCTTCTCTCGGCCAAACCGAAATCAACCACACCAGTTCCACAACCAAAATAGCCAAGAGATACCAAAGACGTTTTCGCATCCAAGGATTATAACAAAAAGTGGGCGGTATAGGACTTGAACCTATGACCTTCTCGACGTCAACGAGACGCTCTACCAGCTGAGCTAACCGCCCGATTCGAGGCCTTTAATATACCCTCGATTCCGGCGCGAATCAATGCTATGCTGGCACCAACCAAGGGTATCATGGAACGTATTAAGGTTGCGCAGGTTGGCGAAAAAATTGGCCAAACGGTCAAAATTAGCGGTTTCGTCCAAACAATCCGCGACCAAGGGAAAATTAAATTCATCTTACTTCGCGACCGTTCGGGAATTATCCAAGTGGTCATCACCAAAAACGCACCGACGGCGCTCGACGCCGCCAAAACCTTGACTCTTGAGTCGGTCATTGCCGTTACTGGTCTGGCCAAAGCGGAAAAACAGGCCCCTGGCGGTTATGAGATCGAGGCCGAACAAATTGTCGTCCTATCTCTTGCCGATCCCAATCTCCCGATTCCGATCATTCCCAAAGGTAGCGAGAACGAAACGGAGCAAGCCGTGCGGATGGATTGGCGCTGGATTGATCTCCGCAAGCCGCGCGGCTTGCTCATGTTTGATATTTGGACGACATTTGAGGCGGCTTGCCGCGAGTATTGGCTTCAAAATGACTATTGGGAAATCCATTCACCCAAACTGATCGCTACCGCCAGCGAATCTGGGGCCGAGGTATTTGAAGTTAAATACTTTGAGCGGAAAGCTTTCCTTGCTCAATCGCCGCAGTTCTACAAACAAATGGCGATGGCGGCTGGTTTTGAACGCGTTTTTGAAGTGGGGCCAGTTTTCCGAGCTGAGCCCTCGTTCACCTCGCGGCACGCGACGGAGTTCACTGGCTACGACGTCGAGCTCTCCTACGTTGATTCCCACGAAATGGTAATGGCGGAAGAAGAAAAAATGCTGGCCCACGCCATCAAGATTGTGCGGGAAAAACACGGCGCGCAAATCAAGCAAATTTTCGACCGCGACCTGCCCGTCCCCGCGCTCCCCTTCCCCCGCGTCGCCATGGCCGAAGCCAAAAAAATCCTCGGTACACCGGATGGTGATTTGAGTACCGAAGAAGAGAAAAAATTAGGCGAACATTTCAAAAAAGAAACGGGGCACGAGTTTGTGTTTGTAACCGACTATCCGTCAAGCGTCCGGCCTTTTTACCACATGCGGCATGATGGCGACCAAAAACTGACCAAGAGTTTTGACTTGCTCTGGAATGGGCTCGAAATAACGACGGGCGCCCAGCGTGAGCACCGCTATGATGTCTTGGTGGCACAAGCTAAGGAAAAGGGGATGAACATTGCCTCACTCCAGTTTTATCTCAACTTTTTCAAATACGGCTGCCCGCCGCACGGCGGCTACGGCATGGGCCCCAACCGCGTGCTGATGCAACTCCTCGGCCTCAACAACGTTCGCGAGGCCTCCTTCCTCTACCGCGGCGTCAAAAGACTAACGCCCTAACCAAACGTCAGTGTGTAAAGTCGAACGCCGGCGGGAACGTGGAGTTCGAGAGTGTACTCCCCCGCCTCGGCCCCATCAATCAGGGTGTAGAGCTGGCTCGCTTTTACCGTAATGGTTTGAATCAAGTTTCCATCACGATAGACTTCCACTTCCGCCGGTTCATCGGCTTCGGCCACCATAAAAACCTTTGCCGCCCGATAGGGAAAGATTATCCGCGCGTTGGCACCAGCGGCTTCGGCATATTCAGGCATGCTCTGCCAATCACCCTCCAGCTTGAGACCGCTGTTCGGATCGCGTCGCGCTGAACCAAAATAAATCTCCTGACTCTGGGCTTGAGAAACGCTGAGCGGCACATTAAGCGCGGCTAAGGGCTCGTTGATCGTTGGTATCTTTTCGGCCAGAACTCGTGCCCGCTCGTCCAAGAGCTCACGAATCTTCATCTCTGTTTCCACATAGGCCCCCTCGCCAATGTGGTCGTAAACAACGTTGCCGTGAATGTCGATGAGATATTTGCGCGGCCAAAAACGGTTACCATAGGCGTTCCACGTGGCGTAATTGTTGTCGAGCACGATCGGGTACTTGATGCCAAACTTTTCCATCGCCGCCCGGACGTTATCAATATTTTTCTCGAAGGCAAATTCCGGCGTATGGATACCCACAATTTCTAACCCCCGATCTTTATACTTTTCATACCAAGTCCGGAGATACGGGAAGGTGCGCTGGCAGTTGATACAACTGTAGGTGAGAAAATCAACCAAAACCACTTTCTTACCAATCAACTCACCGACGGTAATACCGTCGGTGTTCACAAAACCGGCTGGATTCACAATCTCCTGATACTTGGGTAGGTCGGCCCGGGCCTCGGGCGCCGGCATGGGAGTAATTTGCGGGGCTTGCCCCACCACCGGCGAGGTTGATGCAACTGTGGTCGGCAACGGCTCGGGGGTGAGAATGAGCACCTCGGGCGTGGAAGCTGGTGCCGATTCGGTTTCTGGCCCCGACGTTGGCAGATCAACCTGTTCTAAGAGATAATGCTCCGCTTTTGTAACGTCAAAGAAACCGCTGTCTAAAATTGCTGTCTCTAATTTTTTCTCATAACCCGTCACAATTAAGATTCCGAGAACTACAAACATAATCCCCAAACCCTTCTTCAGTTTGCTTTCTGGATTGGCAAAACCGCTCAAGCGGCTAGCAAAACGCTCCCCAAGCAAGGCAATAGGCAAAAGCGCCATCGACAACCCGATGATGTAGCCGAGGAGATAAACCGCCCCCAAGAACCGGCTAACCGGCAAAACGGAAGCCAAGATTACAAAGTAGGTCGGCGAACAGGTGGAAAAAACAGGCCCCAAGGCCGCCCCCACCAGCACATCACCCCAAAAACCATGCTTTTGGTAACCAACGCCAATCAACTTGTTGCTACGAGCAGCCAAATGGGCCACACCGGGCGCTCGTTCCCAAACCCGAGGAAAAAGCAAGACAAGGCCAAACAAAATAATGATGACGCCAGAAAAATAAGACCAAAATTGGGCCGGGATCATAATGAAGGCCGTGGAGACCTTCAAGAGATAAGTAAAAATGAGCACCGAGAGACTGAGCGACCCCACCACCACATAGGGCGTTGATCGATTTCGTCCCGAGGCCGATGAGCCAATCACCACCGGCAAAAGCGGCAGAATGCAGGGCGCGAGAACGGTGAGCGCTCCCGCGACAAGCGAGATAAAAAAGAAAACCATTAACCGGCGCGTTCGAGTAGGGCAGTAAGCGTCGGCGAACCCGCCCACTTGCTAACCGCCTCCCCCGTCCCATCAACCTCCACCAACGTGTGTTGGTAAGTTACGCCGTATTTTTGTTTGAGATCGGCATAGCGGTCATAATCAACGTCAAGGATGGTGATGCCTTTGGGAATGTTCGCCGAATTTGCTTTGATATCAGCATCGAGACCGCGGCAGGTTGGGCACCAATTAGCACGAAAAAAGAGAACGACGCGCCCTTCACCCTCGGCCCAAGCCAACTTGGCTGGACTGTAGGCCTGATAGCCGCCCGGCTCGCCCAAGACTATACTTTCCTCGGGCGGTACCGGTGAGTTAGTTTCTTCGCCACCGGTGCGGAAACTCCCTTCGGAAGTGTTGGTCGGCGGCTCCTCGCCGTTATCGCGCGGGGCTAAATAGGTGTAGCCGAAGAAGGCCAAAGCGGCAATAATGATAATCCAAAGAATCCATTTAACAGTTGACGTCATAAAAAACATATTTCTCTTAACCAAAAATAATTAAAGAAAAGGCCAGCCCCGCCGCTATCGCTAACCAACCGATGGTGGCGCCAAGCAAGTGGACGGCCTCCGCCCGCCTCCCGTCAAGGTACCACAACACGCTTCTGCCGAAAACGGTGAGTCCCATCACCGCCACCGAGAGAACGAGCAGGGTGAGCATCGCAAACGGTGCGAGAAACTGGGGGTCGGGCCTGCCACCAAACCATTTCTCAAGGTAGGTGATAAGCGCGACCACCCCAGCAATATAGGCCAACGCGACCAAGGCCTGCTGGAGTCCGTACTTAACGATTTTATTTTTAGGCATATTTATATGTTACCATTAAACTCCTCGCTTCGGGGTTTTGCTTCGGGTAAACCCCATTGCCAGCGCGGCGGTTCGCCCTTCCAAAAACCGAAAACAAATACCAAGACCACCACCAAAAACAAGGCGATAATCATCGCCCCGGGAGCATCATCAACTTCTCCCACATAAGCGCCGGCGACCAGAATCGCGACCGCCACGGCTACCACCGCCCAACCCTGCCAGCGGACTGGCGTCCAACCCCAGCCATAGAGTTTGCGCCGGAACCAATAACCCTTGGGGTTATCTCTTAAATACGCCACGTACCGATAAAAAATGTTTGGCATAGATCAATTATCCCTCTTTCGGCCGGTGGAAGAAATAGCTGATTTTTGGTTCTTATTGTTACCAATTATAATATCAGAAACAAAAACGCCCCGAAGGGCGTTTGGGGGTTGAAAAGAAAGCCGGGGAAACAACCACTTAGGCGGCCACAAACTTTTTGCTCGCTTTTGAGACAAAAGGTTTCTCATCCGCGTAGCCGTAGAGATAATCCAGCCAGGCGCGCTTGCAAAAATAGTTCACACGAGCGCACTCTTTGACCACTTCATCCCGTTCAATCTCGGTCTTGGTGTTGGCAATTCGATCACAAGCGGCTTGCGATAGGAACCCACCCATATGCAGTCGTTCTTCCTTCGTCATCCCCCGTAAACGCTCCTCGAAGGTCACAAGGCCTCGCAAGCCGTCAATCCGGTTTGCCAAATCCTTCGGGCCACGCGCCCGATCTAGATACTTCTTAATCAGTCTCTGTACATCCCGAAATCTGGTAGCGGGTTTAGACTTAGCCATCTCGGCTCCCCCTTTCTAATTTGAGGTCCCATCTCCGGCCCCAACCTACACCGAGGGCTGTGAGAAGTCAATTACTACTACAACAGAATTTACATCGCGACACCGAGTTTAACTACAACTACCACTCAGATATTGGAAGTTCTCTTTCTCTTCCACACTGCTCCCTGATTATTTTGTTCAAAAACGCAATTTCCTGATTTCGTAGATTTCGCTTGTTGAGCATGATATCAGCACCGGAGTTTATTTCAATTTCTATTAGGGAATTGTAATAATCCATATCGTAAACTCCCTGCTGTGTCGTCTTCAATTCACCCTCACCACCTTTTTCGTAGATAATAAAAAAAATTGTTGTAGTAGGGTGTAGTAATAAATTTCCCATAAGAGCTCTCACTTATGGATATGCTCGACAATTTTTCTGCAGTTGACTTGGCAAACCAACAATTCTGTGTGTGTATTGCCCGCAACGAATTACGCAACAACCGTTCCTTGCTTTCTGCGTTTTGTTTGTTTTGATAACCAGTAAAAACAAAGAACAGAACGGTTAGTGATATCCCTCCAATTTCTAATAAACCTCTTATTTCATACGGGAATCGAATCAATGCGGACCCAACGCTACTTCCTTTCTCCATGCTGCCCGGCAGGGATTCGAACCCCAGTTTCCGCGTCCAGAGCGCGGCGTCCTACCACTAGACGACCAGGCAATACACGCCACACAATCTAGCAAATCAGGCTTGGTTTTTCTAGGTTGAACGAAGTTTACTCCTTCGGTACAAATTTGAGAGCGAGACCGTTGATGCAAAAACGGCGGCCGATGGGTAGCGGCCCGTCATCGAAAACGTGGCCGAGATGCGAATCGCAACGCGCGCAACGAACTTCCGTCCGGGCCATCCTGAGATCATGATCTTGAAAAAAAGCTAGATGGTTCTCGTTGTAAGGCTCATGGAAACTGGGCCACCCCGTCCCCGATTCGAACTTGGTGGCAGATTTGAACAGAGGCAAATCGCAGGCGGCGCAGTTGTACACGCCCGGCCCCTTGTTCTCGTTGAACTGGCAAGTCCCCGGCGCCTCCGTCCCTCGCTCACGCATAATTCGGTATTGTTCGGGAGTCAAAATTTTCCGCCACTCGGTTTCAGTTTTTATAATTTTTTCATTCATTGTTTCTCGCGAGCCGCCGCCCGCATGAAGCCAAGGAATAACGGGTGGGGATTTAGCAGGCTGGATTTGAATTCTGGGTGAAATTGCGTCCCGAGGAAAAAGGGATGCTTATCGTGGGGCAGTTCGGCGATTTCCATTAAACGACCGTCGGGCGATCGGCCGGAAAAAACGAGTCCCGCGCCGACAAGACGTTCTACATACTCGGGATTGACTTCATAACGGTGGCGGTGCCGCTCGGAGATCAGCCCGCGCCGGTAGAGTTTGTAGGCCAAGGTTTTAGGTGAGACGATCGCCGGGTAAGCGCCGAGACGCATCGTCGCCCCCAAACGCCCAGCGGCCAAATGCGATTTTTGATCTGGCATAATGTCGATCACTGGGTCAGGCGTCTCGGCATTAATTTCCGTCGTGTGCGCCGCCGACAAGCCTAGCACGTTTCGCGCATATTCGAGCACCAGCAACTGCATACCATAGCACAATCCAAACAGGGGAATTTTCTTTTCCCGCGCATAACGAATAGTGGCGATCTTGCCCTCCACTCCCCGGGCGCCAAAACCACCGGGCACAAGCAAGCCGCCATAACGTTCGAGTGAGCGCAAGCGGGCGGCGACCCCCGACCCCTCATAGTCGGCGGCGTCCAACCAATCAATCTCTAACCGCCGGCCGAGACGGCCGGCGGCGTGTTTTAAAGACTCAATGACGGAGATGTAGGCATCAGCCAGAGTAAATTCACCAGTTTTAAAATACTTGCCAACGATGCCAATCCGCACCGGCGCGGCGCTCATCGTTAAGCGCCGCGCCGCCCGACGCCAAACGCGCAAGTCACTCGTTTTGGGGCGCAGATGCAAAAGTCGCAACAGAGTGTCGCTTAAGTTGTCTTTCTCAAAATTTATCGGGATGTCGTAAATACTCTTAACGTCTGGCGCGGAAATGATATTCTCGACCGGCACATTGCTCGAAAAAGCCAGTTTTTCTTTGCGCACACGATCGAGCGAACGCTCGGCCCGCGCGATAATAATATCCGGATGAACGCCGTAAGAATTAAGCGTCCGCACGGCATACTGGGTCGGTTTGGTTTTCATCTCTCCCAATTGCCGCGGCACGGGTAAAAAGCTTACGAGCACAAAAATAACATCGGCTGGATATCGCAATTTGAGTATCCGCGCCGCCTCGATGAAAATCGCGTTTTGGTATTCTCCCGCCGTACCGCCAATTTCAATAATTGTAATCTCGGCACCGCACTGGCGCACCGAGCGCGCCAGACGGCGCAAAATTTCTTCAGAAATATAGGGCACAGGATCAACACACTTGCCATTAAAACCACCAGCGCGCTCCTTACTGATCACATGCTGGTAAACCATTCCGCTCGTCATATAGTTCTCCGCCGGCACGGCCCGATCGAGAAAGCGCTCGTAATTACCCATATCTTGATCACATTCCAAACCCGATTCGAGCACAAACACTTCACCATGCTCAAGCGGGTTCATTGTGCCGGCATCAACATTCAAATAAGGATCAATTTTGAGGGGATTAATCAAAAAACCGCGGGCAGAAAGAATTTTGCCGACCGAAGCCGTGGTCACCCCCTTACCCACGCCAGACATCACGCCCCCTAGAACAAAAATATATTTGTGCGGCGGGCGGGCGGGGGTCATCATCTCACACCCGTAAATGGCGGCGCACCGCGAGAAAGCTAGAAACCGCACCGACTCCCAAACCGGCAGCAAGCAAGATAAGGAGCAGGGAGGCAAAATGACCGAAATAGAAAGTAACGAAATCAATCCCGCCGTAAAAATCGGTCGTAGCGCTTCGTAACCAAACCATGCTGGGATAAAGCAAGGCCATCGCGCAGAGCGCAGCCAAAAAACCCGCGATCAATCCCTCCACCACAAAGGGCCCGCGGATATAATTATTTTCTGCCCCAACCAGGCGCATCACCGCTATTTCTTCGCGGGAAATGTAAATCGCCAAAGACACCGTGTTAAACACCACAACGAGTGACATAAATAACAAAACAACCGTCACCGCCAAACCCAACCGCTCCAGAGAATCGGTAATAGCGACGAGACGATCAACTACATCGGCTTTAAAACTGATGTGATCAATGAGTAATCCCCCCGATGTTAAAACTGATTCATCCTCTTCGTTTATAAAACGGGCAATAGCCGCGTACTGTTCTGGGTGATGAGCGAGCACCGTTAAGCGCGCGCCGAAAGGATTATCCACCTCCTGCAAAGAGCGCAAAATAAGGGCGTTGGCCTGATGCAAATCACGAAAATCTTTCAACTCGTCTTCGCGACTATAATAAACGACGGCTTTTACTTCCGGTAATTTTTCCAAACGGGCTTGCAAACCAGCCACTGATTCGGCCGTAGCCTCCGGCTCAAAGTAGATACTGATATCAACCTTTTCTTCCAGGGCGGCAAGTGAGGAGACGAGAAAGGCCCTGGTAACAATCAGCGCACCGACGGCAAACAACGTGACGGTCATCACCGTTACAGCGGCGAGAGACACCAAACCATTGCGCCAAAAGCCAACTAGTCCGGAACGGCCAGATCGTAAAAAATTATTGGCAAGTTTCATCTGGAGATTATAAAACGTAACGACCCGATTCGTCATCCCTAACCACTCGACCATCCTCTAGGGTGATAACCCGACGACCCAAATTATCAACCACGGCCTTATTGTGAGTCGTCAAAATTACCGTTGTACCGAGCTCGTTTATTTTTTTAAAAATCTGCACCACTTCATGGGTGTTGAGCGGATCAAGGTTGCCCGTCGGTTCATCGGCAAGAAGCAAATCGGGCTGATTGACAATCGCTCGAGCAATGGCCAGGCGCTGCTTCTCGCCACCAGAGAGCTCGCGCGGAAATCTCTCCAACTTGTCTGTTAAGCCGACTAAGTCGAGAACATGCGGCACATCGGCGGCAATTTCTTCTTCCGCGCGACCGGCCGCCTCCATCGCGAAAGCGATATTTTCAAACGCGGTCTTGTTGCCGAGCAAGCGGTAATCTTGAAAAACGCTACCGATCCGGCGGCGCAAGCGTGGCAAATAACGCTTTGGTAGACGATGAATGTTTGTTGAATCAAAGAAAACTTCGCCGGACGAGGGTGACTCTTCGCCCAAAATAATTTTAAGCAAGGTGGTTTTGCCAGCGCCAGAATGCCCCACCACAGAAACAAACTCCCCCGGCTTGACGTTAAAAGAAACGCCTTCCAAAGCGAGAGAGTTATCGGGATATAATTTGGATACGCGATCAAAATAAATCATTGTTGGTTTAGAGAAAAGGTTCGAGCTGGCCACCAAGCACCCCTTCGGCATTCCGCACTTCAACCCCGGTGCGATGATCCTTAACCAGTTGGTAGGGATGGAGAACGTAAGAACGGATCTGGCTCCCCCATTCAATCTCCGTCGTCTTACTCAACTTGAAGCTATCGGCCTCGGCGGCGCGCCGCGCCGCCTCGTGACGGTAAATTTTGCCCCGCAAAATCGCCAAGGCCTGCTCACGATTACGCTCTTGAGAACGCTCGGCGCTTGAGTGGGCAGAAAGGCCGGTTGGCAAATGAACCAAGCGCACGGCCGTCTCGCGCTTGTTGACGTTCTGGCCGCCAGGACCGCTCGAGCGCGCAAATTCAATCCGGAGATCAGCCTCGGCAATATCGATCTCGCCCGGGCGCGGCTTTGGCAAACGGGGCACTACCTCAACCATCGCAAAGGAGGTGTGGCGCAACTGTTTGGCGTTAAAAGGAGACAGGCGAACCAGGCGGTGCACACCCGATTCGCCCTTGAGTATACCATAGGCCCCCGCCCCCCGCAGTTCGAAAGTGACGTTACGAAAGCCACCATGGTCATTTTCGTTCTCGTGGATCAATCTGGCCTGCCAACCGCGCGTTTCAGCAAAACGGTGGTACATTTCAAACAGCAGGCGGGCAAAATCTTCGGCGTCTAATCCACCAGCGCCAGCAATAATCGTTACCACCGCCTCTCGGGCGGCGTACTGGTCGCCATCCTGCCCCGCCCCCTCTTCCTTGAGCGACTGATATTCACGCACCACAGCTTGAGCCCGCTCCTTGTTTGCCCAAAAGTCGGGTGCGGCCATTTGGGCTTCAAGCTTGGCGAGACGGTCTTGATTTTCTTTTTCGTTTTTACTTTGACTCATAAAACCTGGAGCCGCCTCCGAGGTTTGAACTCGGGACCTTCGCGTTACGAATGCGATGCTCTACCAGCTGAGCTAAGGCGGCAACCGCTCGCCACGGCGGGCGGGAGCCAGCGGCCGGGATTGAACCGGCGACCTCATCCTTACCATGGATGCGCTCTACCAACTGAGCTACGCTGGCGACAAGAAACAATCTACCACCCAAGACCGGAATGTGCTAGGGTTGGATCAGAACCGAAAACGAAACATACAGCGAACTCATCAGGTTTTAGAAGAAAAGAATTGCCGGCGCAGACGACGGGACTCGAACCCGCAACCTCCCGCGTGACAGGCGGGTGCTCTAACCAGTTG